>NZ_JASDCZ010000049.1:0-16219 GCF_030407635.1 Micrococcus sp. APC 4021 | reverse complement strand
ATGACCTCCGCGAGGTCCGCGCGCAGGCCGGCCGCGGCGTCGTCGGCCGTCTCGGTGGCGGCGACGATGGGCCACCACTTCTCCATGGCGGCGCGCAGGGCCACGTGCTCCTCGTGGAGGCCGAACTCCTCGCCGCGGGCGAGCAGCGCGTACTCCACGCGGGTGCGGCCGTCGTCGTCGGTGCGGGCGCGCACCCACACGCGGCGGCGGCGGACGAACAGACTGATCGCCAGGCCGAGCAGGGCGGTGCCGGCGAACACGCCGACGCCCCACTTGCCCGGGTCGTAGTGGATGTCCAGGCCGACGTAGCGGCGGACGCCGTCGAAGCTGATGGAGCCCTTGCCCTCGGGCAGCTCGTACGTCTGGCCCGGGCTGAGCACGATGCCGCCGTTCTCGTTGGTGCGGCTGTTGAGCTCGGTGAGGGATGCGGTGTCCAGCACGTACACGTTCTGCGGGCGGCCGGTGTCCAGGCCGAGGTCCCCGTAGTACGAGTTCAGCTGCAGCTCCGGGTTGAGCAGCTCGGGGTCCGCGGAGAACGCGGCGCCTTCCTCGTCCTCCACCGCCGAGGGCAGGAAGAAGCCGACGAAGCCCAGCTGGTCCGGCCGCGCGTCGGGGACCTTGATGGTGGCCTGCGAGCCGTAGTTCTGGTCGAACACGCGGGTGACCACGGGGCCCTGGAAGGCCACGTCCCCGGCGCCGTCGCGGATGGTCACCACGGGCGCGTAGCCGTTGCCCACGAGGTAGACGCGCACGCCGTCGATGTCCAGCGGCTGGTTGACCTTGAGGATCTGGCGCTGGAGCTCGCCGCCGGAGCCCTCGCGGACGTCCATGACGGCGGTGTAGTCCAGCGGCTGGCCGTAGTGGGTCTCGGACTCGCGGTCGAACACGGCGTCGAAGGAGTCGAGGGTGAGGGAGAACGGCTGGAGGTCGTCCGCGCTGAAGTAGGTGCCGGGGGTGAAGGAGTCGTAGGCCACGAGGTTGTTGGCGAAGCCCTCGCCCTCCACGATGATCTTCTGCCCGCCGTACTTGGTCATGCCGCCGTAGGCCATGAACACGAGCACGCCGATCAGCGAGACGTGGAACAGGATGTTGCCGATCTCGCGCAGGTATCCGCGCTCGGCGCCCACGGACGCGCCGCCGGCCTCGGGGCGGTGCTCCACGCGGTAGCGGCGCTTGCGCAGCCACGCCTGGGCTCTGGCCACGGCCTCCTCGGGGCTCGGGCCGCCCTCCTCGAGGACGACGACGCCGGAGGCCGGCAGGCGCGTCAGGTTGCGGGGGGTGCGGGCCGGGGGCTGGCGCAGGGCCTTGGCGTGCTGGATGGCGCGCGGCCACACGCAGCCCACGAGGGAGACGAACAGCAGCAGGTAGATGGCCGAGAACCAGACGGAGTTGTAGACGTCGAAGAACTGCAGGGCGTCCAGGACGGGGCCCCACACGGGGTTGTCCTCGATCCACTGGTCCACGATCTCGGGGCCGGCACGGCGCTGGGGCACGAGGGAGCCGGGCACGGCGGCGACGGCGAGCAGGAGCAGCAGCATGAGCGCGGTGCTCATGCTGGTCAGCTGGGTCCAGATCCAGCGCAGGGTGCCCGCCAGGCCGAGGCGCGGCAGGGTGACGGGCTCGGAGCGCGTCCGGGCGGCCTTGGAGCTCACAGGGGCATCTCCCATTCGTTGGCGAACCACAGCTGCAGCTGCGTGGTCCAGGCGGTCCAGACGCCGGTGACCATGAGCAGGCCCAGCGCGATCAGCAGGGCGCCGCCGAGGCGCATGATCAGCACGCGGTGCCGGCGGAAGAACCCGAGGGCCCGCATGCCGCGCTCCATGCCGAGGGCCATGAGCACGAACGGCAGGCCCAGGCCGAGGCAGTAGAGGAAGGCGAGCAGGGCGCCGCGGCCCACGGAGCCGGAGCTGGCCGTGGACATGGCCAGGACGGCGGCCATGGTGGGGCCGATGCACGGCGCCCAGCCCAGGCCGAAGGTCATGCCCAGCAGGGGCGCGCCGACCAGGCCGGCGGCGGGCTTGAAGTGGACGCGGCGCTCCTGCTGAAGCCGGCCGCCGCCGCCGAGGAACACGAGGCCCATGAGCATCACGAGCACGCCGAGCACGGGGGTGACCCAGGCGCCGTCGCGCCGCAGCCAGACCATGGCCTGGGTGAACACCACGGTGATGCCCACGAACACCACGGCGAACCCGAGCACGAACAGCACGGAGCCGAGCACGAGGCGCCCGCGGCGGCGGCTGGTGAGCACGTCCCCGCCGAGGCCGGTGACGTACCCGAGGTAGCCGGGCACGAGCGGCAGCACGCACGGGGAGAGGAAGGAGATCAGGCCGGCCAGCACGGCGATCGGCGCGGCCAGCAGCAGGGAGCCGTCGAGGGCGATCTCGGCGAAGGGGTTGCTCTGCATGGACACGGCGGCCGGGTCAGGCCGCGGCCTCGTCCACCACGGTGGTGAGCAGGGCGCGCAGGGTGGACTCCTCCACGGCGCCGAGCACGCGGGCGGCCACGCGGCCCTCGACGTCCAGGACGAGGGTGGAGGGCACGGCCTGCGGGGGCACGTAGTCGGTCATGTTCAGGAGCACGTCCCCGCGGGCGTCCTCGATGGACGGGTAGGGGATCTCGAAGGTGCGCTCGAAGGCCTGCGCGGTGGTGACGGTGTCCCGGACGTTCACGCCGAGGAACCGCACCCCCTGCGGGGCGAACTGCTCGTGCAGGGAGACGAGGTGGGGGGCCTCGACGCGGCACGGCGCGCAGGCGGCGTACCAGAAGTTCAGCAGGGCGGGGGTGCCGCGCAGGCTCGCGCCGGTCACGGGGGTGCCGTCGAAGAGCTCGGCGGCGAACTCCACGGGGGCGCCGCGCTCGGCGGGGGCGATCTCCAGGACGGAGCCGTCGCCGGCGATGTAGTTCTTGCCGTCCGCGTTGCCCGCCTGCCGCGTCAGCGAGTCGTCCCCCGAGCACGCCGCGAGGACGGGCGCGAGGCCGAGCAGCGAGAGGCCGGTCAGCACGGTGCGACGGGACGGACGGGGGGTCTGCATGGCGGGCTGCCCTCCAGGGGACGCGCGGGGCTGGATTCCGGGTACCTGGGGAGTCTACTGTCCGCCCCGCATTCTGACTGAACCCTGGACGTCACACCCCCACCCCGTGGGAGGCTGCGGCCGGCGTCGTCGACGCCGGCCGTCTCAGGCGCCCGGCAGGGAGGAGGCGTCCTTGAGCAGGGCCTGGTTCGGTTCGTGGTACTCGACGCGCGGCACCCTGCGCCCTTCCTCGTACACGAGCGAGGTCACGGAGGTCAGCGAGCACTCACGCCGGCGCGGGTCGTGCCACAGCGGACGGCCCTCGACGGCCAGGCGCGTCACCCAGATCGGCAGCTGGTGCGAGACGAGCACGGACTCGGCGCCGGGCCCCTCGGCGGCCACGGCCTCGCCGCGGAGCCGGTCGACGACGGCCAGCATCCGGGCGGCCTGCGCGCGGTACGGCTCGCCCCAGGACGGGCGCAGGGGATTGCGCAGCCGGGGCCACAGCCGCGGGTTCCGCTTCAGCGACGCCGCCACCTGGGACATGCCCTCGAAGGCGTTCTCCGCCTCGATCAGGTCCGGCTCGGTGACCAGCGGCAGGTCGAACGCGGCCGCGATGGGCGCGGCGGTCTGCTGCGCGCGGGTCAGCGGGGAGGCGGCGACGACGGCGGGCGCCCGGCCGGTCTGCGCGGCACGCTCCTCGAACCACGCGGCCACGCCCCGGGCCATCTCGTGGCCGAGCTCCGAGAGCCCGAACTCCGGCAGGCGGCCGTAGAGGACACGATCGGGGTTGTGGACTTCTCCGTGGCGGACCAGGTGGACGGTGGCGAGCGTCTGCATGGGGCCAGTCTGGCAGAGGCGGACCGGTGGCCCCGGCGGTAGCGTGGGGCACAGCTCGGCGCGACCGCGCCGCCACCCCCGTCCGCACCGAGACGCCGCGAGCGTCGGCGTCGCTAGGAGGCCCCATGTCCGGCACCTCGCCCACCGATCCCCACGGCAGCCAGAACCCGTACGGCGCCGACCCGTACGGCGCCGTCCCGCAGGGGTCGACCCCGGGCTCCCCCGACCCGGCGGGTGCGAGCCCGTACGGCCAGAACCCCTACGGCGCACCGCCGGCGACTCCGTACGGCGCCCCGGGCCAGGCGGGGATGCCCCAGGCCCCCTCCCCCCACGGCCCGGCCGGCTGGCAGTCTCCCGGCCCGGTCGAGCTGCCCCCGCGGCCGCGCTCCCTGACGGCCGCGTTCTGGCTGATCGTCTCGGGCGGCCTCCTGCTGCTGGCGACGACCCTGCTGGCGGCCTTCGCCCTCACCCAGCCGGAGGGCCAGGCCGCGATCCAGCAGGAGCTGGACCGGTCCGTCGAGCAGATGGATCTGCCCGCCGACCAGGCGGAGCAGATGCGCGCCATGATGGACGGGATGCTCCCGGCCCTCGCCACGACGGCGGCCGTGTTCGGCGTGCTCGCGTTCCTCGTCTACCTGTGGGTGGCGTTCGCGATCCGCGGCGGCTCGCGCGCCGCGCGCATCGTCGGAACGGTGCTGGCGGCCCTGTCCGTGCTGGTGCTGGTCTCCAACGCCGTGATGGGGGCGTTCAGCCCGCTGGACCTGGTGTGGGTGGGCCTCGGCGTCGCCGGCATCGTGCTCGCCTACCGCCCGGACGCCACGGAGTACATGCGGCTGAAGGCCTGGCAGCGCTTCGCGCGCCGCTGAGCCCGCTCAGACCCGCGGGGCGTCCAGGAGCCGGCCCAGGCGGGCCGGGTCCACGCGCCAGAAGTCGCGCTGGACGCCGTCGACGAACAGCACGGGCACCTCGTCCGCGAACCGCTCGAGCAGGGCCGGGTGCGCGGCGCCGTCGACGGCCTCCCAGGCCTCGCCCCGCGCATCGCACACCTGCGCCACCGCGGCCTCGGCCTCGGCGCACAGGTGACAGCCGGGCTTCACGAGCAGCTGGACACGGGCGGTGGCGGCGGGCAGGTCGGCGGTCATGGCCCCACTCTACGGATCGCCGTCCACGACGAAGCCGCCGTCCCCCCGGAAGGGGACGGCGGCTTCGTCTCGTCAGCGCCCGGAGGGCGCGGGCGTCACTTCTTGTTGCGACGCTGGTGACGGGTCTTGCGAAGCAGCTTGCGGTGCTTCTTCTTCGACATGCGCTTGCGGCGCTTCTTGATCACAGATCCCATGGGGACTCCTTGAATCGGGGCGAGGGTCGGCGGTCGTGGGACCGCAGGCATCCGGGGCGCCGGACACGCCGACCCGCATTCCACCGGATGTGGAACGCCTGGAAACGTTCTCGGCCACAATACCGGCCGCACGGGCCGCGGTCGAACCGGGACGCGGGCCGGCTCAGTCGAACCAGGGGTCCAGCCCGTGCAGCGGGAACACCTCGCGGCGCGTGGCCATGATCGACTGGTCCACCGGGTCGGCCGGGTCGTAGCCCACCTCCCACGAGCGCCACCACACGTCCGCGTCCTCGCCCATCACGGTGGGGATCCGCTCGGCGTCGTCCCCCACGTGCACGGACATGTCCCCGGTCAGCTCGTCCGCGGTGAGGGCCCGGACGTGCTCGATCCAGGCGGCGGGGATCTCGCTCTTCACCGGGATCGGGGTCTGCAGGACGGCGGCGGTCAGGTGGGCCCACGCGCGCGGCACCACCCGCAGCGGGTTGTAGCCGCCACCCCCGGTGGCCAGCCACCGGCCGTGCGCGAACCGGTCGGCCCAGTCGCCGACGTCGAACGCGAGCTGGCGCTGGCCGTCCACGGTCAGCCGCAGGTCGGCGAGCGGGTCCGTGAGGTGGCCGTCGCAGCCGTGCTGGCTGACCAGCACGTCCGGGGCGAACGCCTCCAGCAGCGGCGGGACCACGGCGTGGGCGGCGCGCAGGAAGCCGGCGTCGCCGGTGCGCGGGGGCAGCGCGACGTTCACCGCCGTGCCCTGGGCGGCCACGCCGCCGATCTCGTTGGCGAAGCCCGTGCCCGGGAACAGGCTGATGCCCGTCTCGTGCAGGGAGATGGTGAGCACGCGGGGGTCGTCGTAGAAGATCGACTGCGTGCCGTCGCCGTGATGCGCGTCCACGTCGACGTAGGCCACGCGCTCCGCGCCGAGGTCCAGCAGGCGCTGGATGGCCACGGCGCAGTCGTTGTAGATGCAGAACCCGGACGCCGAGGACCGGGCGGCGTGGTGCATGCCGCCCGCGAAGTTCACGGCGCGGTCCACCTCGCCGGACCAGATCGCCTCCGCCGCCACGAGGGAGCCGCCCGCGATCCGGGCGGCGGACTCGTGCAGGTCCGGGAACACGGGACAGTCCTCGGTGCCCAGGCCGAAGCGGTCGTCTTCGACTGACGACGTCGCCGCGGCCCGGCGGACGGCGGCGACGTACTCGGGGTCGTGGACGAGGGCGAGCTGCTCGTCCGTGGCCACGGGCGGCTCCACGATCCGTACGTGGGGGGCGTCCAGCAGGCCGAACGCCTCCACGAGCCGGTGCGTGAGGTCCAGACGCAGGGGCGCCATCGGGTGCTCCGCGCTGAACCGGTAGCGGAGCAGGCTGGAGTCCCACACCACAGCGGCGGGGGTGGGAGCGGGAGGGGTGGACGTGGTGCTCATCACGGTCCAGCCTAGGGCTCCGGGCGGCACGGTGGCGACGATCGCCTCGGATGTCTCGCCCGCGTGACGCGCGGGCCACGGCGCGCGCGATACTGGGAGCCGGTCCGTTCCCCGTCCCCGTGCAGGAGGTGCCCCGTGGCAGGTCCCCGTCCGACCCCGCACGCCCGCCGCCATGGCGGGGTGCGCCGGCCCGGCGGCCTCCCCCGGCCCGGCCAGGCCTCCACGCTGGAGTCCTCGACCGACCTGCGCACGGTGCTGCGGCGCTCGGGCCGCGCCGTCAGCTCCGTGGTGGGTGGCTCCCCGGCCCGCGCCGCCCTCTCCGCCTTCGCCCTCATGGCCCTGGTGTTCACCGGGCTCCTCGCCCTGCCGTGGGCCGCGGCGGACGGTCACGCCACCCCCCTGCACGACGCCATGTTCACCGCGGTCTCCGCCTTCTCCGTGACCGGTCTGACCACCGTCAACACGGCCGTGCACTGGTCCCCCGCGGGCCAGGTGATCATCCTCGTGGCCATCCAGATCGGCGGCCTGGGCATCCTCTCGATGGCCTCGCTGCTCACGCTGGCCGTCTCCCGGCATCTGGGCCTGAGATCGAAGCTGGCGACGCAGCAGGCGGGCATGACCTCCGGCAGTCTCGGCGAGGTCGGCCAGCTGCTGCGCGTCGTCGTCCTGACGGTGCTGACCGCCGAGGCCGCGCTGGCGCTCGTCCTCGTGCCGCGGTTCGCGGCCATCTCCGGCTCGTGGCTCACCGGCCTGTGGCACGGTGTCTTCTACTCGGTCAGCGCCTTCAACAACGCGGGGTTCACCCTGCACGTGGACGGCCTGCCGGAGATCATGCACGACCCGGTGATCATCACGGTGCTCGGCGTCGGCGTGTTCCTCGGCGCGCTCGGCTTCCCCGTGGTCATGGTGCTGCTGGAGAAGGGGTGGCGGTTCCGGGAGTGGAACCTGCACACCAAGCTCACGGTCGAGGTGACGCTGGCCCTGCTGGTGCTCGGCGCCGTCGCCCTCTTCTTCTTCGAGGCGGGCAACCCGGCGACCCAGGCCGGCATGGGCTTCTGGCAGCGGGTCGGGCACTCCCTGTTCGGCTCCGTGATGACCCGCTCCGGAGGCTTCGCGATCGACGACACGAACGCGCACCAGCCCGAGTCCCTGCTGCTCATGGACGCGCTGATGTTCGTGGGCGGTGGGTCCGCCTCCACCGCGGGCGGCATCAAGGTGACCACGCTGGCGATCATGTTCCTCGCGATCGTGGCGGAGGCGCGCGGCGACCGCGAGGTGACGGCGCACGGCCGCACGATCGCCCCCGAGTCCCTGCGCGTGGCCATCGCGGTGCTCGCACTCGGGGCCACCCTCGTGCTCGTGGCCACTCTGGCGCTGGTGCACATCACCGACGAGTCCCTCCAGCGACCCCTGTTCGAGGTGATCTCCGCGTTCGGCACGTGCGGGCTCTCCGTGGGCGTCTCCGCGGAGAGCCCACCGGCCGGCAAGTACGTCCTGACGGCCATGATGTTCGCGGGCCGCGTTGGTACGATCACGTTCGCCGCCGCCCTGGCCCTGCGCCAGCGGCGCGTGCTCTACCGCTACCCCGTCGAGAGGCCGGTCATTGGCTGACACCCCGCAGCGCACCGATCCCAACGCCCCCGTGCTCGTCGTGGGGCTGGGCCGCTTCGGCGCCGCCACGGCCGAGGAGCTCGTCGCACAGGGGCGCGAGGTGCTCGCCGTCGAGCGGGACCCCGTCCTCGTGCAGCGCTACGCCCCCTCGCTGACCCACGTGGTGGAGGCGGACGCCACCGACTCCGAGGCCCTGCGCCAGCTCGGTGCGCAGGACTTCTCGACGGCGGTGGTCGGCGTGGGCACCTCCATCGAGGCATCGGTGCTGATCACCGTGAACCTCGTGGACCTGGAGATCCCGCACATCTGGGTGAAGGCGATCAGCGAGGCGCACGGCACGATCCTCAAGCGGATCGGGGCGAACCATGTGATCTTCCCGGAGCACGACGCCGGCGTGCGCGCCGCCCACCTCGTGAACGGGCGCATGCTCGACTTCATCGAGTTCGACGACGACTTCGCGATCGTGAAGATGTACCCGCCGGCCGAGTGCGTGGGCTTCACGCTCGCCGAGTCCCACGTGCGCTCCAAGTACGGCGTGACCGTGGTGGGTGTGAAGACCCCGGGCGAGGACTTCACCTACGCCCAGCCGGACACCCGGGTGGGCCCGCGCGACACCCTCATCGTCTCGGGCCACACCGACCTCATCGACCGGTTCGCCGCCCGGCCCTGAGGCACGCCGGAGCCGTCAGGCCCCGAACTCCTCGGCCATCTCCTTGTCGCGCTGCGCGGCCGCGTCCATGGCACGGTTCACGAGGTCGCCCATGCCGCCGTCCAGGAACGCCTCCACGGCCTTCTCAGTGGTGCCGTTCGGGCTCATCACGGCCTTGCGCAGAGCCTCGGCCCTGGCCCCCTCCTGCTGGAGCATGATGCCGGCGCCCTTGACGGTGGCCGCGGCCATGGCCTCGGCGGAGGCGGCGTCCAGTCCCATCTCCGCACCGTGGGCGGCGATCAGCTCGGCCAGCAGGAACACGTAGGCCGGGGCGGAGCCGGCGGTGGCCACCACGGCGGAGAGCTGCTCCTCGGCCACCGGCACCACCAGGCCGGAGCCCTCGAAGAGAGCGCGCACGGCGGTGGTCTGCTCCTCGGTGACGCCCGGCCCGGGGGCCACGCCCACGACGCCGGAGCCCACCGTCAGGGGCGTGTTCGGCATGGTCCGCACGATCGGCTGCCCCGCGGGCAGCACGGCGGCCATGGTCGCGGCGGTGACGCCGGCTGCCACGGACACCACCACAGTCTCGGGGCGCAGCGACGGCGCCAGGTCCGTGAGGGTGGCGACCATGTCCTTCGGCTTCACGCCCACCAGGACGATGTCCGCCTCAGCGACCGCGGCATGGTTGGCGCGTTCGTCCCGCTCCTGGGAGGTCACGGTGACGCCGTGCTGCGCGGCGGCCTTCTCGGCGGAGGCGGCGGAGCGGGTGGTCGCGGTGACGTCCTCGGCGCGCACGGCGCCGGCCTCGAGGGCTCCGGCGAGGATCGCGCCGGTCATGGTGCCCAGGCCCAGGATGGTCAGCTTCATGGTCGGTCCATCTCCTTCGTGGTCGGGCGCAGAACGCCGCCGTCGTGGTGGTGGTCGGTCCCGCCGGCGGCCAGGTGCTCGCGGGCGAACGCGAGCGAGGCGGCGAGCATCTCCTCCCGCTGGCCCGCGTACTCCACGCCGCGCGTGCCCACCTCCACGCACACCGTGCCGGCCAGGCCCGCGGTCGCCAGGTGGCGCAGGGTCTCGGCCACGGGCTGGGTGCCCTCGCCGGGGACCAGGTGGTCGTCCTTGCCGGAGTCGTTGCCGTCGGTGAGGTGGACGTGCCGCAGCCGCGGGCCGAGCTCGCGGACGGCCGCCAGGGAGTCCGCCCGCGCGATGGCCGCGTGGGAGAAGTCCCAGCAGATGTGCTCGTACGGCTCGGGCAGCGGGTTCCAGTGCGGCAGGTACATCTTGGCCTTGCGGCCGTAGGCCCGCCACGGGTACATGTTCTCCACGGCGATCACGACGCCGGTCTCCGCCATGAGCTCGTGGATGCCCTCGGCGAAGCGCACCGCGTACGTGCCCTGCCAGCGGAACGGCGGGTGGGCGACCACGGTGGCCGCGCCCACGGCCTGCGCCAGCTCCACGGAGCGGCGGATCTTGGACCACGCGGAGCCCCAGACCTGCTGCGTGAACAGCAGGGTGGGCGCGTGGATGGAGTCGATGGGCATCCCGTGCCGCTCGGACAGCCGCGTCAGCCGCCGCGCGTCCTGGCTCCACGCGTTGTGCGTGACCATGACCTCCACGCCGTCGTAGCCGAGGTCCTCGGCGGTGGCGAACACGTCCTGGGTGCCCAGGGGGAACACGGACGAGGAGGACAGGGTCACGGGGATGTCCGCTCCGAAGCGCGCCGCGGGGGCCAGGTGCGCGGTGGAGTCCGGCATGGTCAGCGCACCCCCAGGCTCAGTCCCGGCAGGAGGGTGTCCGGGTTGAGGTTCACGTGGCCGACGCCGGGCCGGCCGTCCCGGGTGAGGTGGCCCTCGAGCATGAGCGCGTCGAGGCGGTTGAGGATCAGGCCCTCGCGCAGCGCCCACGGGCAGATCTCGAGCTGGGCGATGCCGAACGTGCGCATGGCCGTCAGCGCGACGATCGCCCCCGCGAACACCTGGTGCGCGCGCACGTCCGAGACGCCGGGCAGCTCCGCCCGCTCCGCGACGGTCATCGCCGCGAGGCGGTTCACCCACAGGTGCAGGTCGTCCGCGCGCAGGTGCCGCTTCACGAAGGGGCCCGCCGCCGACGGCGCCGCCCCGGTGATCCGGGCGAGGGAGCGGAACGTCTTCGAGGTGGCGGTGACCACCACGGGCGACTCGATGCGCGGGAAGGCCGTATACGCCTCCTCGAGTCGCTTCTCCACGTGCTTGCGGAGCTTCTTCACCGCCTTGGGGCTGGGCGGGTCCTCGAGCACCCAGTCGCGGGTGAGGCGGCCGGCGCCCAGCGGCAGGGACAGGGCGTGCGAGGGCAGCTCGTCCTGGCCGTAGGCGATCTCGAAGGAGCCGCCGCCGATGTCGAAGTTCAGGATGGAGCCGGCGCCCCAGCCCTGCCAGCGGCGCACGGCGAAGTACGTCATGGCCGACTCCTGGTCCCCCGTGAGCTCGGAGAGGTGCACACCGGTCTCGGCCTGCACGCGGGCCAGCACGGCGGCGCCGTTCGCGGACTCGCGGATCGCCGAGGTGCAGAACGAGATCATGTCCTCCGCCCGATGCTCCTCCGCGAACGCGGCGGCCTCCCGGACGAAGTCCACGAGCTCCCGCTGTCCCTCCTCCGTGATCGCCCCGTCGGCGTCCTGGTAGCGGATCAGCGGAAGGGAGCGCTTGTGCTCCGCGTAGGCGACGGGGCGGGCCCCCGGGTGGGCGTCCACGAGCAGCAGGTGGACGGTGTTGGACCCGATGTCCAGGACGCCGAGGCGCATGGCGCTCAGGCCTTCTTCCGCGCGGTGGTCTTCTTGGCCGGGGCCTTGCGGGCCGCCGGCTTCTTGGCACCGCCGCGGGTGGCCGGGCCCTTGGCACGCTTGTCCGCGAGCAGCTGGTAGGCCTCCTCCGCCGTGAGCTCCTCGGGCTGACGGCCGCGCGGGACGGTGATGTTGGTGACCCCGTCCGTGACGTACGGGCCGAAGCGGCCCTCCTTCACGGTGACCTTCTTGCCGGAGACCGGGTCCTCGC
Source organism: Micrococcus sp. APC 4021 (assembly GCF_030407635.1). NCBI lineage: Bacteria > Bacillati > Actinomycetota > Actinomycetes > Micrococcales > Micrococcaceae > Micrococcus > Micrococcus sp. APC 4021. Next base: position 4,329 of record NZ_JASDCZ010000049.1, on the reverse strand, counting down.
CGAACTCGGCCAGCGGCGGCTTGGCGGCCCCGCGGCCACGCTGCTTCGGCTGGGCGTAGATCTCGAGGGCCTGCTCCTGCGTGATGCTGAAGATCTGGTCCTCGGACTCGAGCGAGCGCGAGTCCGAGCCCTTCTTCAGGTAGGGCCCGAAGCGGCCGTTCTGGGCGGTGATGACCTCGCCCTCGGCGTCCGCGCCCACGACGCGCGGCAGGGACATCAGCTGCAGCGCCTGCTCGAGGGTCACGGTGTCCACGGACATGCTCGTGAAGAGGGAGCCGGTGCGGGGCTTCTCCTTGGCCGGCTTCTTCTTCGGCTTGGGCTTGCCGTTCTTGTAGTACTCGGTGGGCTGGGCGTCGAGCCAGGCCTGCAGCTCCTCCTCGGTCATCTCCGGGATGACCTCGGTGACGTAGGGCCCGTAGCGCCCGTCCCTGGCGACGACGGTCCGGCCCGTCTCCGGGTCCGTGCCGAGCTCGCGCTCGGAGGGCTGGGCGGTGGCGAACAGCTCCTCGGCCTTGGCCGGGGTGAGCTCGTCCGGGGCCAGGTCCTCGGGGACGTTGGCGCGCGGCGGGGTGGCGCCCGCCTCCGCGTCGGCCGGCAGCGACCGCTCCAGGTACGGGCCGTACTGGCCCACCCGCAGGGTGATGTCCTCGGTGATCGGCAGCGAGTTCACGGCCCGCGCGTCGATCTCGCCGAGGTTGTCCACCACGTGCTTGAGGCCCTCGACGCCCTTCTCCGTCTCCGCGGCGGGGGCCCCGAAGTAGAAGGTCTGCAGCCAGGCCTCGCGGCCGAGCTCGCCCGCCGCGATCCGGTCGAGGTCGTCCTCCATGCGGGCCGTGAAGTCGTAGTCCACGTACTTCGCGAAGTAGTCCTCGAGCAGCCCGATCACCGCGAACGCGGTCCACGACGGGACGAGCGCGGTGCCGCGCTTGGACACGTAGCCGCGGTCCATGATCGTGGAGATCGTCGGGGCGTACGTGGAGGGACGCCCGATCTCGCGGCGCTCCAGCTCGGCGACGATCGACGCCTCGGTGTAGCGGGCCGGCGGGGAGGTCTCGTGCCCGGTGGCCTCGATCGGGTCACCGGTGAGGCGCTCGCCCTGGGCCACCTGCGGCAGGCGGCGGTCCTTGGCCTCCGCGTTCTCGCCGTCGACCTCGGCGTCCCGGCCCTCCTCGTACGCGTCGAGGAAGCCCTTGAACGTGATGACCGTGCCCGAGGCGCTGAACTGCGCGAGGCGGCCGTCCTGCGCGGTGGCCGAGAGCCGCAGCGTGGCGGTGTAGCCCTTGGCGTCGGCCATCTGCGAGGCCACGGTGCGCTTCCAGATCAGCTCGTACAGGCGGAACTCGTCCGGGCGCAGCTCGGCCTTGACCTGGGCCGGGGTCCGGAAGGAGTCCCCCGCGGGCCGGATGGCCTCGTGGGCCTCCTGCGCGGTCTCGTTGCGCTTGGCGTAGACGCGCGGCTGGGCCGGCACGGCGTCCGCCCCGTAGAGCTCGGTAGCCTGGCGCCGGGCGGCCTGCACGGCCTCCTGCGAGAGGTTCACCGAGTCCGTGCGCATGTACGTGATGTAGCCGTTCTCGTACAGGCGCTGGGCCACCTGCATGGAGACGCGGGAGCTCATGCGGAGCTTGCGGGCGGCCTCCTGCTGCAGCGTGGAGGTGGTGAAGGGGGCGGCCGGGCGGCGGGTGTACGGCTTGTCCTCCACCGAGTCGACCGTGAAGTCCGCCCCGCGCAGACCCTCGGCCAGCGAGCGGGCGCCGGCCTCGTCCAGGTGGGTCACCTTCTTGCCGGCGGAGGCCTTGAGCCGCCCGGCGTCGTCGAAGTCGCGGCCCGTGGCCACGCGCTGGCCGTCCACCGTGCTGAGGCGGGCCGTGAACGAGCTGCCCACGGCGTCCGCGGCCTGCGCGCCCTCGGCCACCGTGAAGGTGCCCTCCACGCCCCAGTAGTGGGCGGAGACGAAGGCCATGCGCTCCCGCTCGCGCTCGACGACGAGGCGGGTGGCCACCGACTGCACGCGGCCCGCCGAGAGCCCGCGGGAGACCTTGCGCCAGAGCACCGGCGAGAGCTCATAGCCGAACAGGCGGTCGAGGATGCGGCGCGTCTCCTGGGCGTCCACGAGGGCCGTGTCCAGCTCACGGATGTTCTCCAGACCGCGGCGCACGCCCTCCTTGGTGATCTCGCCGAAGGTCATGCGGTACACCGGCACCGTGGGCTTGAGGGTGTCCAGCAGGTGCCAGGCGATGGCCTCGCCCTCGCGGTCCGCATCCGTGGCGAGGTAGAGGGCCTCGGCGTCCTTGAGCTCGCGCTTGAGCTCGGTGACCTTCTTCTTCTTGTCCGGGTGCACCACGTAGTACGGGGTGAAGCCGTGCTCCGTGTCCACGGCGAACTTGCCGAACGGGCCCTTCTTCATCTCCGCCGGCAGGTCCGAGGGCTTGGGCAGGTCGCGGATGTGCCCCACGGAGGAGTCCACCACCCAGCCCTCGCCCACCGCGTTGAGGTACTTCGCGATGGACTTGCTCTTGGCCGGGGACTCCACGATGACCAGCTTCTTGCCCGAGGGCACGGGAGCGGTCACGGAAGCGGGGGGAGTGGACAACGGGTCCTCCTGGGACGGGATTGTTGCGGATCCGGGGCCGACGCGAGCCGACCCGCGTCCGCCGCGGACGGACGTCCCCACATCGTAGGGCGCGCTGACCACGATAACGCCCGGCGTCCCCGCGCCCGCCACCGCCCGATCGTCAGCCCTCCACCAGGAACCCGTCCTCGTACAGCTCCCGCAGCGCGGCCAGCAGGCCGGCCCGCCCGACGTCGTCCAGCTCCAGCAGCGCGGCGACCGCGCCCACCAGCTGCCCCACGGACAGCTCGCCGTCGCTGGCGGACAGCACGCCCGCCGTCGCGGTGTCCAGGCGCGCCACGCGCCGGAACCCGGAGCCCTGCCGGGCCAGGATCACCTCGGGGTGCTCCGCCCCGAACCGCTGGTGCCGCTCTTCCGTGACGTCCGCGGCCACGCGCAGGTGCAGGCCCCGCAGCGCGGCCAGGGCCGGGTCCCCGACGGCGTCCCCGGCCCCGGCGCCCGCGGCGAGCCGGTCCCGGCGGGCGACGGCGGCGGCCCACGCGGCGCCGAGGGCCTCATCCACGGGCTGGGTCAGCTCCTCAACGACCACCCACCCCCGGCCCTGGGAGCCGTCCGCGGCGGGCCGACGCAGCCACACGTGTCCGAAGCCGACCCCGGCCACGCCGCGGGCGTCGAAGTCCTCCAGGTACCCGCGGTAGGCGGCCTCATAGGCGGGCGGGTCGAGCTCGAGCGAGGAGTCCTGCAGCCACGTCTCCGCGTAGCCCGCGGGGTCCTGCCGGTCGCGCTGGAGCAACCAGGCCTGCATCCCCGGCGCCACCCACGAACGCGGGCGCGCGTTCCACGGTGCGGTGTCGGCGTCGGTGGTGTCCCCCGCCGGGATCTCCCAGTTGGCGAGCAGCTGCGCGGTGCCGCCCTCGGCGAGCACGTCCGGCAGGGCCGCGATCAGCTCCGCGACGATCCGGTCGCCCTCACGGCCGCCGTCGCGGTAGGTCAGCACGGGCGCGTCCGGGTCCGTGCGCGGGGTGATCACGAACGGCGGGTTCGAGACCACGAGGTCGAACCGCTCCCCCGCCACCGGCGCCAGCAGATCGCCGGCCGCCAGCCGGACCCGGTCCTCGAGCCGCTCCCGGTCGAGGCCGAGCACGTCCGCGTTGAGCAGCAGGTTGAACCGGGTGAAGGCGAGGGCGCGCTCGGAGAGGTCCGTGGCGGTCACGTGGTCGGCGTGGGCGAGCAGGTGCAGGGTCTGGATCCCGCAGCCCACCCCCACGTCCAGGGCGCGGGCCACGGGACGGCGCTGCGTGGCGCCGGCGAGCGTGAGGGAGGCCCGACCGATGCCGAGCACGTGCTCGGGAGGCAGCGGGCCGCGCCGCTGCAGGGCCGTCAGGTCCGAGGCGATCCACATCCGGCCCGGCTCGTCCGCGTCGTACGGCGAGAGGTCCACCGCGCCGCGCACGCGCCCGTCCGGCCCCTCGACGACGAGCCCGGCCGCCACGGCCCCGGCCAGACCGAGGCTGGGCAGCGCGGCGTCGAGGTCGGCGGCGGGGACGGGGTCGCCGAGCAGCCAGGCCCCGACGGCGGCGGCGAGGCCCCGCGTGCCGTGCCGGTCGCCGGGGCCGGCTGCGTCGTCGTGCCGGCCGGGGCCCGCCAGGTGACCGGCGACGACGCGGCGGGCGGCCTCGGCGTGCTCGCGGTCCAGGGCGAGCGTGGCCACGGCTCCGAGCAGCCCCTCGACGGCGGCGGTGGTGAACGGCAGGGCCGCC
>NZ_JASDCZ010000048.1:0-16576 GCF_030407635.1 Micrococcus sp. APC 4021 | reverse complement strand
CATCACTGGGCAGTCCTCATGGCCGTCAGCGGGTCATTCCCTGGCCACCTATGGGCAGCTTTTCATGGCCGCTTACACTCCGCTGCACCGATGCACCGATGCACCGATGCACCGATGGTGATGATGAGGCCCATCGCCGCAACCACCGGCCAGCCCTTTCTTCCTGACCGAGGAGCTGTCGACAGTGCGTGGCAGGTGCCCGTGCGGACGCGGCCACGGGCTCTCCGGAGGCCGGGCCGGCCCCGCCCCCTCGGACGGTGCAGAGGGGGCGGAGGGGGCCTCGTCCGGCGCCCACCGAAAGTGTCACCCTCACCTCGCCACGTGGACCGTCACAAGCGACGGCCCTGCTGGCCTGCACCCCGTGCGACTCCCCTGCCCGGTCTCTACGTGACGAGGCTCGTTCCGGCCGCTGAGAGCGGCGTAGGAGTCGCGGGCACGGGCATCAACGGGACGCGCGACGGGACGGCCCATTCAAGTGCCGCCGCGGCACGCAGACGTCGTCATGGGCAGCGCGGTGAGGCGCTCCTGGCGCGCCGCTGACTCTGCGCGGCGGTCGATGCCCGGGCCTACGCAGACCACGAGACAGCGGGACGGGCCACCAGGCGAACCCTTCACCCGGGCACCACGCCTGGCCCCCGAGCGGCGAGTAGGCCGGTCGCCGTGACCGGCCCCGCGGCGCAGGAGCTGGCTGCCCGCGACGGCGCCGTGTCGCTCCGCAGCACACGCGGCATGAAAACGCCGCAGGCCGGACCCCAAGGGGTCCGGCCTGCGGCGTTCGACGACGGTCGGGTCAGTGGGCGTACTTGCCCCGAGAGAACTCGTAGACCCACCCGAAGGTGAAGTAGGCGCCCGCGATGACGCCGATGATGAAGATCCACCAGCCGACAGCCAGACCGGTCACGATGATCGCGCAGGCCAGGCCGAGGCCCAGCGGCCACCAGCTCCAGGGAGCGAAGGTGCCGTAGGTGCCGGCGTAGTCGGCGATCTGGCCGTCCGCATCATCGGCGGGCCCGACGCCGTACTTCCGCTCGGTGACGTTCAGGTACCACGCGATCATCCAGGACATCCCGCCCACGGCGTAGATGGCCGGGATGCCTGCCCACTCGGTCCACTCGACCCAGAACCCGTAGAGGGTGGCGGCTGCGATGAAGAACAGGCCGATGATCCAGAAGATGTTGGCTGCGACCTTCACTGGGCGACCTTCTCTCCGAAGGCCTCAGACGTGTTCTGAGGCGAGTGCGGGAAGAGCTCCGGGTGGTGCAGATCCAGCGCCGGACGCTCGGAGCGGATGCGCGGCAGGGAGTGGAAGTTGTGCCGCGGCGGCGGGCACGAAGTGGTCCACTCGAGCGAGGCGCCGAAGCCCCACGGGTCGTCCACGGTGACCTTCTTGCCATAGCGCGAGGTGATGTAGACGTTCCAGAAGAACGGGATCAGCGACGCGCCGAGAACGAAGGAGAACACCGAGGAGAACGCGTTCATCGCCTGGAAGCTGTCCTCCACCATGTAGTCCGCGTAGCGACGGGGCATGCCGATGACACCGAGCCAGTGCTGGATCAGGAACGTGCCGTGGAAGCCCACGAACAGCATCCAGAACTGGATCTTGCCGAGACGCTCGTTCAGCATCTTGCCGGTGAACTTCGGCCACCAGAAGAAGAAGCCGGCGAACATCGCGAACACCACGGTGCCGAAGACGACGTAGTGGAAGTGCGCCACGACGAAGTACGTGTCGGACACCTGGAAGTCCAGGGGCGGCGACGCCAGGATGACGCCGGTCAGGCCACCGAACAGGAAGGTGACCATGAAGCCGAGCGTCCACAGCATCGGGGTCTCGAAGGTGATCGAACCGCGCCACATGGTGCCGATCCAGTTCACGAACTTCACGCCGGTCGGGACCGCGATGAGCATGGTCATCACGGAGAAGAACGGCAGGAGCACGGCGCCGGTCACGTACATGTGGTGCGCCCACACCGTCACGGAGAGCGCGGCGATCGCCGTCGTCGCGAACACGATGGACTTGTAGCCGAAGATCGGCTTGCGGGAGAACACCGGGATGATCTCCGACACGACGCCGAAGAACGGCAGGGCGATGATGTACACCTCGGGGTGGCCGAAGAACCAGAAGAGGTGCTGCCACAGGATGGCGCCGCCGTTCTCCGGGTTGAAGATGTGGCCGCCGAAGCGACGGTCCAGGCCCAGCGCGAAGAGCGCGGAGGCCAGCGGCGGGAACGCCATCATGATCAGGATGCCGGTGATGAGCGTGTTCCACGTGAAGATCGGCATGCGCCACATCGTCATGCCAGGAGCACGCATCGTCAGGATCGTGGTGATGAAGTTGACGCCGCCCATGATCGTGCCGAAGCCCTGGAGGGCCAGACCGAACACCCAGAGGTCACCGCCGACGCCCGGCGAGTACGTGGTGTTGGAGAGCGGGGCGTAGGCGAACCAGCCGAACGAGGCCGCACCCTGCGGGGTGAGGAAGCCGGCGGTCGCGATGAGCGAGCCGAACAGGAAGAACCAGAACGCCAAGGCGTTCAGACGCGGGAAGGACACGTCCGGAGCACCGATCTGCAGCGGCACCAGCACGTTGGCGAAGCCCACGAAGAGCGGGGTCGCGAACATGAGCAGCATGAGCGTGCCGTGCATGGTGAACAGCTGGTTGTACTGCTCCTTCGTCTGCAGGATCTGCATGCCGGGCTCGAAGAGCTCCGCGCGGATCATGAGGGCCATGACGCCGCCGATGCAGAAGAAGACGAAGGACGTGATCAGGTACATGTACCCGAGCACCTTGTGGTCGGTCGTCGTCAGCCAGCTGACGACGATCTTGCCCAGCGAACGGGGCACCACACGAGGCTGCGCCTGTGAGCGCACCTCATCCGTTGCGTACTCGTAAGTGGTCATCAGTGGCTACCTCCACCGCGGGGGGTCTGGAGATCGCGCTCCATCGTCCCGGCGCCGTCAGGGTTGTTGTTGGGATTGCGGCTGTACTCGTCGCCCACCTGACCCGGCTCCATCTCCTCGAGGCGCTGGACGAACTCCGCCTCGTCGACGACCTCCACGTTGAAGAGCATCTCGGAGTGGGACTCGCCGCACAGCTCGGCGCACTTGCCGTCGTAGCTGCCCAGCTCCTGGGGGGTCAGGTACAGGTGGTTGGTCTTGCCGGGCACCATGTCACGCTTCTGGAGGAACTGCGGGATCCAGAAGGAGTGGGCCACGTCACGGGACTTCAGCTCGAAGTGCACCGGCACGTCATTCGGCAGGTACAGGACCGGAAGGGTGTCACGCACGCCCTCGGTGCCGTCCAGCTGGGCCTGGATTCCGGAGTAGTGGGCCTCGATGACCTCGCCGTTCTCCTGCTCGTAGGAGTAGTTGAAGTCCCAGGACCACTGCTTGCCGTACACGGTGACGGTCAGCGGCGAGTCGTCCACGGGGCGGTCGACCTCGGTCTGGACGCGGTTGGTGAAGCCCCAGAGGGTGAAGACCATCAGGATCGGGATGGCCGTGAACATGGTCTCGAGCGGCACGTTGTAGGCCGTCTGCTTCGGGAAGCCCTGGTCGTTCTTGCGGCGGCGGTACGCCACCATGCACCAGATCATGGCGCCCCAGGCCAGCAGGCCGACGACCATGGCCGCGATCCAGGAGTTCACCCACAGGTCGGTGAGCTGGGCGTTGTGGTTGGTGGTGTCCCGGGTGCCGGGGTACCAGCCGCGCTGGACCTCTGCCGAACACCCGGTCAGCACCAGGAGCGATGTGGTGCCCACGGCACCGGCGGTCCAGCGGCGGCGAGTCCGACGTCCGGCGTCATTCTGTGCTCTCACAGACGGCCTTCCTCTTCATCTCGTGTGCGAGGGGCGTGCCCGCTCCCCCGGCGATTCGGCGACTTCTCGCAACGTCCTCGCAGGGAGCACGGGTATGCCCTGATGATTCAGAGCCAGTCTAAGCCGAAACACGCGGATTCTCCGCACCGTGACACGTGCCGATCGTGTCTGGGAGTCGGGTCCGAGCATCCTGGGCGCGGTGCCCGGACACGACGACGGCGGGCCGGCCGAGGCCGACCCGCCGGTTCGCGGTCCGTGGCGCTCCGGGCGCCCGCAGATCAGTGGAAGGAGTCGCCGCAGGCGCACGAGCCGCCCGCGTTGGGGTTGTCGATCGTGAAGCCCTGCTTCGAGATGGTGTCCTCGAAGTCGATGGTCGCGCCCATGAGGTAGGGCACGCTCATCTTGTCGACGATCACCTCGACCCCGTCATAGTCACGGACGGTGTCGCCGTCGAGGACGCGCTCGTCGAAGTAGAGCTGGTAGATCAGGCCCGAGCAGCCGCCCGGCTGCACAGCAACGCGCAGCCGCAGGTCCGTGCGGCCCTCCTGCTCGAGCAGCGAGCGCACCTTGCCGGCCGCCACGTCGGTCAGCTCGACCTCGTGCGGGGGCAGGCCCTCGGCGTCCTGGGTCGCGCCGATCTCGACGCCGGTCTCCTCTGCGGACAGAGCCATCGTGACCTCCTCAGATCATGGGGCGCGGACGGGGCCGTCACGCGCGTGTGGTCTCCCGGGCAACACTAGCCGCCCACGGAGCATTCCCGGTCCGCCGCACCGGCGGCGGAACGGGCGGCGCTCATGCGGAGAGCCGCGCGAGCCAGAGCGCCTCGGCCACGACGGCCCGCTGGAAGTCGTCGATGTGCAGCGACTCGTTGGCCGAATGCGCCCGCGTGTCCGGGTCCTCCACGCCCGTGATGAGGAGGGTGGCCTCCGGGAAGACCTGGGCGAGGTCCGCGGTGAACGGGATGGAGCCGCCCATGCCGATCGCCCGGGGCTCGACGTCCCAGGCGTCCTCCAGGGCCGCCATCATCGCGGCCGCGGCGGTGGCCGAGGTGTCCGTCGTGAACGGCTGACCGAACTCCCCCGCGGTGACCGTGATCTCCGCCCCGAGCACCGCCGCGGACTGCGCCTCCAGGTGGGTGCGCAGGGCCTCGAAGGCCTCCGCGGGGTCCATGCCGGGGCCCAGGCGCAGCGAGAACTTGGCGCGCGCCGCGGGCTGGATCGTGTTCGAGGACTCCGCGACCGAGGGCGCGTCGATCCCGATGATGCTCAGCGCGGGAGCGTTCCACAGCCGGTCCGCGACCGGACCGCGGCCGGCCAGGGTCACCCCGTCCAGCACGCCCGCGTCCGCACGGAAGACGTCCTCCGGGTAGTCCAGGCCTGCGGTCTGCCGCGGCTCGAGGCCGGGCACGGCGACCGCCCCGTCCGCGTCGTGGAGCGTCGCGATCAGCCGCGAGAGCAGGACGACGGCGTCCAGGACCGGCCCGCCGAACATGCCGGAGTGCACGGCGTGGTCGAGCACCCGGACGGTCACCGTGCCGTCCACCAGCCCGCGCAGGGAGGTGGTCAGCGCGGGCTCCCCCACGGCCCAGTTGGACGAGTCCGCGACGACGATCGCGTCGGCGTCGAGGCGCGCCCGGTGCTTCTCCAGGAAGGTGCGGAAGGTGGGCGAGCCGGCCTCCTCCTCGCCCTCGATGAACACGCGGACGCCGACGCCGGCATCGGGCAGGACATCCCGCAGGGCGGCGAGGGCGGCGAGGTGGACCATGATGCCGGCCTTGTCGTCGGCGGCGCCGCGGCCGTACAGCCGCCCGCCGCGCTCGGTGGCCACGAGCGGCGGGGTGTCCCAGAGGTCCTCGTCCCCGATCGGCTGCACGTCATGGTGGGCATACAACAAGACAGTGGGCTTGTCTGAGGCGCCGGGCTTCTCACCGATCACCGCCGGCCCGCCGGGCCGGCCGTCGTCGCGGGTCTCGGTCACGATCTCCACATGCTGCAGGCCCGCCTCGCGCAGCAGGCCCGCGACGGCCTCGGCGGACCGCTCGAGCTGGGTGCGGTCCGCTGAGTCCCAGGCGATGCCCGGGATCGCCACGAGGTCGGTGAGGGTCTGGAGGGTCGTCGGGAAGCGGGCCTCGACGGCCTCACGGACGGCGGAGACGAGGGGCGCGTCCTGCGGCGCACGGGAGGTGATGTCAGTCATGACGGCCAGCGTAGACGGCGGCCGGGCCGCGGGCCGCGCCTGAGGGCGGGCGGGACGCGCCCCACCACTAGACTGGTCGGGTGTTCAAGCGAGACAAGACCCCCGAGACCGCGCCCACCCCCTCGACTCACGGCTCCTCCGCCGCGCCGGCCGAGGGCGCCGCCGTGGCCGAGGCCGGGCCGCGCGATCGCTCGCAGGGCAAGAAGGGTCCGACTCCGCGGCGCCGCGACCAGGAGGCCGCGCGCCGGCGCACCCTGGTCCCCGAAGATCGCAAGGCGGCCCGCAAGGCCGAGCGTCAGGCGATGGCCCAGGAGCGGATGCGCCAGCGCGCCGCGCTGGAGACCGGGGACGAGCGCGGTCTCCCGGCGCGCGACAAGGGACCGCAGAAGCGCTGGGTCCGTGACTACGTGGACGCACGCACCGGCATCGGCGAGTGGCTCATGCCCGTCGTCTTCGCCTACGTCCTGCTCATGTTCATCCCCGGCCGCGAGGCGCAGCTGATCCTGATGATCAGCCTGTACGTCCTCGTGGCCCTCGTGCTCATCGAGAGCTTCCTGGTCAGTCGGCACATCAAGAAGGGCCTCACGGAGCGCTTCGGCACGCCGGAGCCCGGGACCGGCTTCTACGGCATCATGCGGGCCCTGCAGTTCCGCCGCCTGCGTCTGCCCAAGCCCCAGGTCAAGCGGGGCGAGTACCCCGCCTGACACGACACCGCGCCACGGCCCGGACCCCGGTGGGTCCGGGCCGTCGCGGCCCCGGCGAGCAGACCGTCAGCCCCGCAGGGACCGCGCCAGCCCGGCGGTGATCCGGCCGGCCCAGAACGGCCCCTCGTAGAGGAACGCGGTGTAACCCTGGACGAGGTCCGCGCCCGCGTCGAGCCGGGCCTGGACGTCGTCGGCGTCCGTCACCCCGCCCACGCTGACGACGGCGGTGCCCGTCGGCAGCGCCGTCCGCAGGACCTCCAGCACCCGCATCGACCGCTCCTGGAGCGGGGCGCCGGACAGGCCGCCCGCGCCCAGGGCGTCCACGTCGGCACGCGGGGTGCGCAGGCCCTCCCGGGAGACGGTCGTGTTGGTCGCGATGACGCCGTCGAGCCCAAGGCGCTCGGCGAGCGCCCCGACGGCGCGCACGTCGTCGTCCGCCAGGTCCGGGGCGATCTTCACGGTCAGCGGCACGCGACGGTCCGGGACCGCACGGTCGGCCTCCTCGCGCACCGCCGTGAGGATCGGCTCCAGCGCGTCGATCTCCTGCAGCTGGCGCAGCCCCGGCGTGTTCGGCGAGGACACGTTGACCGTCAGGTAGTCGGCGTGGGGCGCGAGCAGGCGGGTCGAGGCCCGGTAGTCGTCCGCCGCGTCCTCGAGGGGGACCACCTTGGTCTTGCCGATGTTCACGCCCAGGACCGGCCGGGCCGGGCCGAAGCGGCGCTCCAGTGTCTGCCGGGTCCGCGCCAGGCGGGGGGCGACGGCCGCCGCGCCGTCGTTGTTGAAGCCCATGCGGTTGACCAGCGCCCGGTCGTCCACGAGACGGAACAGTCGCGGTTGCGGGTTGCCGGGCTGCGGCTGCGCCGTGATCGTGCCGACCTCGATGTGGCCGAACCCGAGGTCGGCCAGGGCGGCGGTCCCCCGGCCGTCCTTGTCGAACCCCGCGGCCAGGCCGAAGGGCGTCGGGAACCGCAGGCCCATGACCGTGCGCGCGAGCAGCGGGTCCGGGCGGAAGGCGGCGCGCAGGGCGGCGGACGCCCCGGTGCGCTCGACCAGCCGGATCGCGTCGAAGCCCCGATGGTGCGCCTGCTCCGCGTCCATGCCGCCGAACACGGCACGGAAGAAGGGCGGGTACAGGCGAGGCGCGCGGGAGGTCAGGAGGCCGTCGACGGCGGACTTGGGATCAGGCAGCTGCATGCCCCCATCCTCGCACGGGCCTCCCGCCCGTCCGGGGTCCTCCTAGAGTGGTCGGATGGCCCGTGACCCGATCCAGCCGCCGCCCCCGGACCCCTCCGCCCCGCACGGCGCACCCGCCGGCGGACCGACGGAGGAGGACACCCGCCCGTTCCTCGACGATCCGCCGGGCCTGGGCTGGGTCCCGGACGGGCTGCCGGGCTTCGAACGATGCACGCTCGGCCTCGACACCGATGAACAAGGACAGAACCTTGTCACAGTGGTGCGTCCGCGCACCGACGCCGCCCGTGACCCGGCCCGGCGGCCCATCCTCTCGGTGCACGGCTGGAGCGACTACTTCTACAACGCCCCGCTCGCCCACGCGTTCGAGGCCGCCGGCTACGCCTTCCACGCCGTCGACCTCCGCCACTACGGCCGCTCGCTGCGCACGGGACAGACGCCCGGCTGGACGGACGACCTGGCCCGCTACGACGCGGACCTCGAGGCCGCGTTCGAGACCATCGCCCAGGACCACCCGTTGCCGCCCATCCTCATGGGACACTCCACCGGCGGGCTGATCGCCGCGCTGTGGGCGGACCGGAATCCCGGCCGCCTCGCCGCGCTCGTGCTCAACAGCCCGTGGCTGGAGATGCAGGGCAGCGCGGGGGTGCGCCTGCTGGCGAAGTCCATCGTGGGGCCCGTCTCCGCCATGAAGCCCTACGCCATGCTCACACTGCCGCGCATCGACCACTACTGGCGCACCCTCTCGGACCAGGCCGAGGGCGAATGGGACCTGCACCCGCTCTGGCGTCCCCCGCACGCGTTCGAGGTGCCGGCCGCCTGGCTGAGTGCGGTCCTCTCGGGGCACCGGGCCGTGGCCGGGCGGCTCGACGTCACCGTGCCGATCCTCGTGCTCGTCTCCGCGCGCGGGCATCGGGGCACGTCCTACGCCGAGGCGATGCTGACCTCGGACATCGTCCTGGACCCCGACGCCATGGCCCGCCGCTCCCTGCGGCTCGGCGACCGGGTGACCGTCCACCGGCTCCCCGACGCGCTGCACGACGTGTTCGCCTCCCCCGCGTCGGTGCGCGAGGCGGCCGGTGCCGCGACGCTCACGTGGCTGGGGGCCTACGCGCCGCCGTCGGCGTCCGAGGCCGAGTCCGGCGCGCCGGACGACGGCGCCGGCTGAGGGGTGTCCACGGCGCCGCCGTAGCGGCGGTCCCGGCGGGCGTAGGTCTCGACGGCGGCCCACAGGGTCCGCCGGTCGACGTCCGGCCACAGCACGTCCAGGAACAGCAGCTCCGCGTAGGCGGACTGCCACAGCAGATAGTTGGACAGGCGCTGCTCCCCCGAGGTCCGCAGGAACAGGTCCACGTCCGGGACGACGTCGACGTCCTGACCCGTGCGGAAACCGCGGTCGAGGTAGCGGGTGATGACGTCCTCGCTGATCTCCCCCGGCCGCATCCGGCCGGCCCGGACCTCTTCGGCGATCGCCTGGACGCCGTCCAGGATCTCGGCCCGGCTGCCGTAGTTCACGCACATGTGCAGGGTGGTGCCGGTGTTGTGGCGCGTGAGCTCCTCGGCCTCCTGCAGCTCCCGGATCACGGGGGTCCAGAGGCGCGGGGCCCGCCCGTTCCACCGGATCCGCACGTTCCACGAGTGCAGGGTGTCCCGCTGCCGGCGCAGCACGTCCCGGGAGAAGCCCATGAGGAAGCGCACCTCCTCCGCCGAGCGCCGCCAGTTCTCCGTGGAGAACGCATACGCGGACACGTGGCCGATCCCCAGCTCCACCGCCCCGGCGACGACGTCCAGCAGCGCCGCCTCGCCGGCCCGATGGCCCTCGGTGCGCGGCAGGCCGCGCTGGTTGGCCCACCGTCCGTTGCCGTCCATCACGATCGCCACATGCCGGGGCACGAAACGCGGGTCGATCCGCGGGGCGACCGCACCCGAGGGGTGCGGCGGCGGGGACTGCGGGGCTCGGTCGGCGCTCATGGTCTCCTCTCGACGCGCGGGGCGGGGAGGCCGAGGTCCTGGTCCAGGACGGACAGGGACACCAGGCGCCGCTCGGCGTGGAACTGCAGGTACGCGGCCACGATACCGGCCGCCTCGCGGCGGGCGGGGGCCCCGGAGGCGTCCGCGGTGGCCCAGTCCCCCGCCGCGAGGGCCGAGAGCAGGTCGAAGGTCTCCGGGGCTGGGTGCGCGGCACCGGGTGGCCTGCATTCGAGACAGACGGCCCCGCCGAGGCCCACGTGCAGCGCCGTGTGCGGGCCGGGGGCGCCGCAGCGGGCGCACCGGTCGAAGGTGGGGGCCCAGCCGGCCTGGGCGAGCGCGCGCAGCAGGAACGAGTGCAGGATCAGGCGTGGGTCGTGCGCACCGCGGGCCAGCGCGGCCAGCGCGCCGTGGAAGAGGCGGTACTGGGCGCGCCGACCGTCGTCGTCCACCGCGGGGACCCGCTCGACGGCCTCGGCGAGGGCGCCGGCGACGGTGTAGGCGTCGTAGTCGGCGGCCAGCATCGTCGCGTACGGGTGCAGCAGCTGCGCCTGGCTCACGGTGTGCAGCTCGCCCCGGCCGCGCGCGAGCTGGAGCGTGGAGTGCATGAACGGCTCCACCACCGAGCCCAGCCGGGAGGACGTCTTGCGCACCCCCTTGGCCACGGCCCGGACCAGGCCGTGCTCGGGGGTGAGCGCCTCGACGATGCGATCGGCCTCCCCCAGACGGTGGGTGCGCAGCACGATGGCCTCGGTGCGGAACGAGTTCGCCGCGTAGCCGCCGTGCCGCGCACCCCGCCAAGAGGAGCCGGAGCCGCTCACGCGCGCAGGGCGCGGTTCACCGCGGACACCACGGCCTTCAGCGAGGCGGTGGTGGTGTTGTGGTCCAGGCCAACGCCCCAGAGGACACGGTCGCCCACGGCCGCCTCCACGTAGGCGGCGGCCATGGCCGCGCCGCCCTCGGACAGTGCGTGCTCGGAGTAGTCGAGCACGCGGACGTCCACGCCCTCCTCGCCGAGGATGCGCAGGAACGCGTCGATCGGGCCGTTGCCCTGCGCCGCGCGGGTCTGCGTGACGCCGTCGACCTCGAGCTCGGCCTCCATCCGGAACGCGCCGTCCTCGCCGGAAGCCGAGGAGACCGAGCGGAGCCGGTAGTGGCCCCACTGCGCCTCCGCCGCGTCGGCGGGCAGGTACTCCTCCTGGAACACGCGCCACAGGTCGGCGCCGGAGACCTCGCCGCCCTGGGCGTCGGCCAGATCCTGGATGACGTGGGAGAACTCGATCTGCGCGCGGCGCGGCAGGTCCAGGTTGTGCTCGGACTTGAGCAGGTAGGCGACGCCGCCCTTGCCGGACTGCGAGTTCACGCGGATGACGGCCTCGTAGGAGCGGCCGATGTCCTTCGGGTCGATGGGCAGGTACGGCACGGCCCACGGGATGCCGTCCACGTCGGTGCCGGCCGCCTTGGCGTCGACCTCCATGGCCTCGAAGCCCTTCTTGATGGCGTCCTGGTGGGAGCCGGAGAAGGCCGTGAAGACGAGGTCGCCGCCCCAGGGCGAGCGCTCGGGCACGGCCAGCTGGTTGCAGTACTCGACCGTGCGCTTGATGTGGTCCATGTCGGAGAAGTCGATCATGGGGTCGACGCCCTGCGAGTACAGGTTCATGCCCAGCGTCACCAGGTCCACGTTGCCGGTGCGCTCGCCGTTGCCGAACAGGCATCCCTCGATGCGGTCCGCCCCGGCCAGGTAGCCCAGCTCGGCGGCGGCCACGCCCGTGCCGCGGTCGTTGTGCGGGTGGAGGGAGAGGATGAGCGAGTCACGGTGCTCCAGGTTGCGGTGCATCCACTCGATCGAGTCGGCGTACACGTTCGGGGTGGACATCTCCACCGTCGCCGGCAGGTTCAGGATCATCTTGCGGTCGGTGGAGGCCTCCAGGACCGTGGCCACCTCGTCCGAGATGCGCCGGGCGAACTCGAGCTCGGTGCCCGTGTAGGACTCGGGCGAGTACTCGTAGGTGATCTGCGTGCCCTTGAGCTGCTCCTCGAACTTCTTCACCAGGCGCGCGCCGGAGGTCGCGATGTCCACGATCCCGTCCTCGTCCTGCCGGAACACCACGCGGCGCTGCAGCACCGACGTCGAGTTGTACAGGTGCACGATGGCCCGGTCGGCGCCCTCGAGCGCCTCGAAGGTGCGCTCGATCAGGTGCTCACGGGACTGCGTGAGGACCTGGATGGTGACGTCGTCCGGGATGTGGTCGCCCTCGATGAGCTGACGGACGAAGTCGTAGTCGGTCTGCGAGGCGGACGGGAAGCCGACCTCGATCTCCTTGAAGCCCATGCCGACGAGCAGCTGGAACATGCGCAGCTTGCGCTCGGGGCCCATGGGGTCGATCAGGGCCTGGTTGCCGTCGCGCAGGTCCACGGCGCACCAGCGTGGTGCCTCGGTGATGACCTTGTCCGGCCAGGTGCGGTCCGGGAGGGCGACCTCGATCTGGTCCTGGAACGGGACGTACTTGTGGAACTTCATCCCCGACGACTTCTGCAGGTGGGCGCTCATGCGTGTTCTCCCTCGACGTGCGCGCGGCGGGCGCGCGAAAGGTGGGTGGTCGGTGGCCGGACCGGGAGGTCAGGGGCTCCGCACGGGGTGTCCGGTCCGGGGGGAGGCGTCCTGCCTCCGCATGCGCTCAGGCAGCGTGGATCACGGCCTGGCACGGGGACCCCGTGCGGCCGGGAAGTAGCAGGCGGGCCGTGGCCGGCGCTGTCGTCGCGAGGCGGAGGGACATGCCCCCGACCCTAGCACCGAGGTGGGCCGGGCCACAGGAGGCCGTCCCCGTGTGACGCACGACGACGGCGGCCCGCTCCGGCGCGTGCGCGCCCGGGCCGGGGCCTCCGGCTCAGAAGCCGAGTCGGCCGAGCTGTTTGGGGTCGCGCTGCCACTCCTTGGCGACCTTGACCCGCAGGTCCAGGTGCACCTTGGTGCCGAGCATGCGCTCGATGCCCGCCCGCGCCTGCGCGCCGATCTCACGCAGCCGGGAGCCGCCCTTGCCGATGATGATGCCCTTCTGGCTGTCCCGCTCGACGAAGACGTTCGCCCACACGTCCATGAGGGGCCGATCCGCGGGGCGGTCCTCGCGCAGGGACATCTCCTCGACCACCACGGCCACCGAGTGCGGCAGCTCGTCGCGCACTCCCTCCAGGGCCGCCTCCCGGATGAGCTCGGCGACCATGACCGCCTCCGGCTCGTCCGTGAGCTCGCCGTCGGGGTACAGGGGCGGCCCGGCCGGCAGCAGGCCCGCGAAGACGCCCAGGACGTCGTCGACCTGGCGGCCGGCCACCGCCGAGACCGGCACGACGGCCGCGAAGCCCTCCCCGCCGTTCTCCGGCCCGAGGACCTCGTCGCCCAGCGCGGTCACGGCCACGAGCTGCGCCATGAGCTGCTCCGGGCCCACCTTGTCCGTCTTCGTCACCACGGCGACCACCGGGGTGCGGTGCAGGTAGGAGAGCTGCTGGGCGATGAACCGGTCGCCGGGACCGATCGCCTCGTCGGCCGGCAGGCACATGCCCACGGCGTCGACCTCGTTGAGCGTCTCCGCCACGAGGTCGTTGAGGCGCTCGCCGAGCAGGGTGCGGGGCCGGTGCAGGCCCGGGGTGTCCACGAGCACGAGCTGGAAGTCCTCGCGGTGGACGATCCCGCGGATGGTGTGGCGCGTGGTCTGCGGCTTGGAGGAGGTGATCGCCACCTTCTCCCCCACCAGCGCGTTGGTGAGCGTGGACTTGCCGGCGTTCGGCCGGCCCACGAGCGAGACGAAGCCGGAACGGAAGCCGTCCGCGGCGCGGGCCGGATCGACGAGATCGGTCATGGGGTCATCCTTGTCAGGCGGCGTGGGGTGGGGCGGCCGGCTCAGGCCACGGGGTCGGCGGGCGTGGCGCCGTGGGCCTGCTCCTCGCGCCGGCGCAGCCGCACCGGGCGGTCGGGGGTCTCGGAGACGCGCAGGCGCGCGACCCGGTTGCGGCGGGGCTCGAGGGTGTCCGCGACGAGCTCGATCCCCTGGACCACGACGCGCGAGCCCTGGATCGGGACGCGGCCGAGCTCCTTGGCCAGGAGGCCGCCGACCGTGTCGACGTCGTCGTCCTCGTCCTCCTCCGGCAGCTCGAACTCCTCCCGGAAGTCGTGGATGCCCATGCGCGCGTCGACGGAGTAGACGCCGGGCGCGACGAACTCCACCTCGGGGCGGTCCGGGTGGTCGTCCTCGTCGTAGATCTCGCCGACGATCTCCTCGATGAGGTCCTCGAGCGTCACGAGCCCCGCCGTGCCGCCGTACTCGTCCACCACCACGGCCACGTGGGTGGACTCGCGCTGCAGCTCCTGCAGGAGGGTGGCCACGGACTTCGACTCGGGGACGAAGCGGACGTCGCGCATGACCTCGGTGACGGGGGTGTCGGTCGCAGCGCCGTCGTGGTGCAGGGCGCGGGTGACGTCCTTGAGGTGCAGCATGCCCCGGATGTCGTCGGCGTCCTCGCCGATCACCGGGATGCGGGAGTTACCGGAGCGCAGGAACAGGGCCATGGCCTGGCCGAGCGTGTGGTCGGCGTCGATCGTGACGACGTCGGTGCGCGGCACCATGACGGAGCGGACGATGGTGTCGTTCATGGAGAACACCGACTGGATCAGCTCCGCCTCGGAGTCGGCGAGCACGTCCGCGTCGTGGGCGCGGGCGACGAACTCGCGCAGGTGGCGCTCCTGGAAGTCGTCCTCGTCCTCCGGCTCGACCTCGCGACGGCGCCGGTCCCGGTCCAGGCGGGCGGCGAGCGGGCCCAGGGCCCGGCGGAGCACCCACACGAGCCCGCCGAGGCGGCGGGCGACGGCGGCCTCGTTGCGGGAGCCGATCGGCCGCGGGCTCCAGACGCCCAGCAGGGCGGCCACGCCCACGAGCACGACCGCGGCGATCGCCACGGCGAGCCACGTGTCGTCCACCACCGCGTCGGCGGCCGCGGTCAGGCAGACGGCCGACAGGGCCTCGGCGACGAAGCGCCAGACCCGCAGGGCCCCGAGGTGGCTCTCCCGCTCGCGGGCGATCTCCAGGACCTTGGAGCCGGGCTGCTCGCGGACGATGTCCTCCGCGTCCCGCCGGGAGAGGTAGGAGAACGCGGACTCGGCCAGGGACAGCGTCCAGGTCAGGCCGAGGAAGACCAGGAACAGGGCGAAGAGGACGGCGGGCGTCAGCATGGGCGGTGCCGTCAATCCTCGACGGTGGGGGCCGGGGCGGGCCGCCCCAGGACCTCGGAGACGAGCCGATCCTGGAGCGTGAACATCTCCTCGCGCTCGGCGTCCTCGAGATGGTCGTACCCGAGCAGGTGGAGCATGCCGTGGGTGAGCAGCAGGAGCAGCTCGTCGTCACGGGAGTGCCCGCCGCGCGCCGCCTGCTCGGCGGCGACCTCGGGGCAGAGCACGACGTCGCCGAGCACGCCCTCGGCCGGCGCCTCGGGCGAGCCGGGGGTCAGCTCGTCCATGGGCAGGCTCATCACGTCGGTGGGCCCGGGCAGGTCCATCCACTCCTCGTGCAGCTCGGCCATGCGTGCGGCGTCCACGACGGTCACGGCCGTCTCGGCGCGCTCGTGGACGTGCAGGCGCGCGTACACGTGCCGGGCCATGCGCAGCAGCGCGTCCTCGGGGACCTCGATCCCCGACTCGTTCAGGATCTCAACGGCCACGGCGGGCCCCTCCTCGCTTCTGGGACCGCTCCGCGGGGCCGCGGGCGGCGTCGTAGGCGTCCACGATGGCGCTCACCAGCGAGTGCCGGACCACGTCCGAGGAGTCGAAGCGGACCATCTCCAGTCCCTCGATCCCCTCGAGCACCTCGACGGCCTGGGCCAGGCCGGACTGGGTGCCGCGCGGCAGGTCCACCTGCGAGGTGTCGCCCGTGACGACCATGCGCGCACCGAAGCCGAGGCGGGTCAGGAACATCTTCATCTGCTCGCCGGTGGTGTTCTGGGCCTCGTCGAGGATCACGAACGCGTCGTTCAGGGTGCGGCCGCGCATGTACGCCAGCGGGGCGACCTCGATGGTCCCGGCCTCCATCAGCCGCGGGATCGACTCGGGCTCGATCATGTCGTGCAGCGCGTCGTACAGGGGGCGCAGGTACGGGTCGATCTTCTCGGAGAGCCCGCCGGGCAGGAAGCCGAGCCGTTCGCCGGCCTCGACGGCCGGGCGGGTGAGGATGATCCGGTTGACCTCCTTGGCCTGCAGCGCCTGCACCGCCTTGGCCATCGCCAGGTAGGTCTTGCCGGTGCCGGCCGGGCCGATGCCGAAGACGACGGTGGAGCGGTCGATCGCCTCCACGTAGTCCTGCTGGTGCAGGGTCTTCGCGCGGATGCGGCGGCCCCGGCCCGAGAGGATCGAGTCCAGGTGCAGCTGACCCGCGCCGCGCCCGGTGGCGGCGTCGCGGACGTGGTGGACCACCTGGCCCATCACCTCGGGGGTGACGGCCTGGTCGCGGCGGGCGATCGAGCGCAGGTCCTCGACGACGCGCCGCACCGTGGCCACCTCGGCCACCGGCCCGGCCAGGTCCAGCCGCTGGTCGCGGACCGTGACGTCCACGGTGGGGAACACGCCGCCGAGGATCCGCAGCAGGGCGTCCTGCGGTCCGAGCGTGCGGACCATGAGGTCGGCGGACTCGAACGCGACCCCCTCGTGCGCGGTGGCGGGCG
>NZ_JASDCZ010000047.1:0-16580 GCF_030407635.1 Micrococcus sp. APC 4021 | reverse complement strand
CGACGCCCCCACCACGAGGAGAGACTGCGCATGAGCGCCGAGCAGCCCATCGGGCACGACATGGACCGCACCTCCCAGGAGGTGCTCGACGCGGGCATGGCCGTGCGCCGCGAGGTCCTGGGCGACGCCCACGTGGACCGCGCCGAGGCGAGGAAGGACGCCACCACCGAGGACTTCCAGAACCTGATCACCCGCTACGCATGGGGGACGATCTGGACGCGGCCCGGTCTGGACCGGCGGATGCGCTCAGCCGTGACCATCTCCGCCATGGTGGCCGGCGGCTACTGGGACGAGTGCGCCATGCACCCGCGCGCCGCCCTGCGCAACGGCCTGACCCGGGAGGAGATCCAGGAGATCCTCCTGCAGACCGCGGTCTACGCCTCCGTGCCGGCGGCGAACATCGCGTTCAAGCTCGCCCAGGAGGACGCCGACCTCGCCGAGGGCAGGCCGCTCTGAGCGCAACGTTCACAGCGCGCACGAGGCCCCATGCCCGGGAAGGACATGGGGCCTCGTCTGCGCGCTGATCAGTCGAGCTCGACGACCACCGGCTGATCGAGGGAGAGGCCGCCCCCGGAGACCTTGACCTGGGTGATCTCGGTCCCTGCCGGAACGTCGAACCACAGGTAGCCGCTGGCCACGTTGCCCGGGTTGGTCGGCTCGATGTTCATGCCGTTCTCGGTGCCGTAGATCGATGCGTCCGTGCTGTAGCTGTACTCGGCCCCGTCTGCGCTGACGAGCTTCACGCTGTCGGCGAAGAACGTCCGCTCCTCCTTGGCGTTGTTCTTCGCGCTGATCTGCACGGGCACGAACTCGCCCTGGGCCTCCGTGGAGAAGCCGGACGGGCCGACGCTCGCGACGGGCGTATCGACCGACTCAACGGTCGTGGCCCAGTCGCCCACGGTGAACTCCTGGCCGAGGCCGACCTTGGCTGCCTCGTCGCTGGAGCTGGTCTCGCCCTGGGAGGCGGCCTCTCCGCCCCCCTCCGAGGTGCTGTTCGAACCGCCGCCCATCATGGAGGCGAGGACGGCGATCACGATCAGGGCGAGCAGGCCGATCAGGGCGTACTTGAGACACCCCCCTTTCTTCTTCGCGGGGGCTGCACGACATTGCCGTTGGCGTCGTAATACACAGGATTGCTCTTGCGGGCCACGATGCTCCTTCGGGAGGGCGCAGTGATGTCACATGCCGTTGTGGCCAACGGCTGCCATGCACGGCGCGTGAATTGAGTAATGAATGATGGGAGTATCGCATGCCGTAGAGGAAGCTGGGAGTACTCCCCGGAGCATCGCGTTCCAGCTGGCCCAGGAGGTCTTCGCCCGGCACGATGCCGACCTTGCCGACGCCGGGTCCGGCGTCGTGCTGGGCATGTGGGACCCGGCCGGCCTCCTCTACGGCCTCGGACTCATGGCCGTGGCGGCCGTGACCCTTGTCCGCCGCGCCCCGTTCGGCGGGTCGATCATGGTGCGGGTGGCCCGCTGCACTTGTGACCCTTCTGGCGGCCGTTCCACCCCGGAGAAGGGTCAGAACCGCAGTCGATTCGCGGGGGCCGGTGCTACGGTCGGGCCGAGCCGCCCCACCCCCACTCTCGGAAGGACACCCATGCGTGAGCGCGTCGCCCTGATCGGAGCCGGCCCGTCCGGCATGGCCCTGCTGAGGAGCCTCGCCCTGGCCGAGGACGCGGGGGCGGCGGTCCCGGAGGTCGTGGCGTTCGAGCGCCAGGACGACTGGGGCGGCCAGTGGAACCTGGACTGGCGCACCGGCGCGGACCGCCACGGCGAGCCCGTGCACTCCGCCATGTACCGGGACCTGTGGATCAACGGGCCCAAGGAGTGCATGGAGTACCCGGACTACCCGTTCGATGCGCATTTCGGCCGCGCCGTGTCCTCGTACCTCCCGCGGGAGGCCATGCGGGACTACATCGTGGGCCGGGTGGCCGAGGTGGCCGGGCGCATCCGCCCGCAGATCCGGTTCGCCACGGCCGTCCGCTGGGTGCAGCCGCTCGACGACGGCGGGTTCGGGGTGACCTCGGAGGACCTGGTCACGCGCGAGGCCGTCACCGAGCGGTTCGACCGCGTCGTGGTGGCCACCGGGCACTTCCACACCCCGCACCTGCCGTCCTGGCCCGGCGTGGAGACCTTCCCCGGGCAGGTCCAGCACGCCCACGACTACCGAAGCCCGGAGCCGTACACGGGCCGTCGCGTGCTCGTGGTGGGCTCCTCCTACTCCGGGCAGGACCTGGCCCTGCAGCTGCACCGCGCCGGCGCCGCCCACGTGACCACCGCCTACCGTGCCCGCCCGCAGGACATCGCGTGGCCGGCCGGCATGGACGAGGCCCCCGAGGTGCAGGGGTTCGACGGTGCGGAGGTCACCTTCGCGGACGGCTCCACCGCCGAGTACGACGCCGTGCTGCTGTGCACCGGCTACCGCCACCACTACCCCTTCCTGCCGGGCGAGCTGGCGCTGGCCGGCCCGAACCTGCTGGCCCCGTTCGGGCTGTGGAAGGGCGTGGTCTGGCACGCCGACCCGCGCGTGCTCTACCTGGGTGCCACCCAGCAGCTGTTCACCCTGACGCTCCTGGACGCGCAGGCCTTCTTCGCCCGCGACGTGCTGCTCGGCCGCGTCCCGGTGCCCGGCGATGAGGAGCGTCGGGCCGACATGGACGCCTGGTTCGAGCGGATGACGCGGATCGACGGGCCGCCGGCCGCGCTGGCCTACCAGGGCGCGTACATCCAGGACCTGTCCTCCCACACGGACTGCCCGGAGGTGGACGTCGAGGCGGTGGCCCGCACCTTCCTCGAGATGCGCGACGCCCGGATCGAGGACGTCCGGACGTTCCGCGACCGGCGGCACCGCTCGACCGTGACCGGCACGCTGGCCGCGGCGCACCCGGTGCCGTGGATGGACCGCCCGGACGACTCCCTCGAGGAGTACCTCCGCCGCTTCCCGGCCTGACCCCCCACCCTGCCCTTCCCGTTCCGAATCCACTGCACTTCCGACCCTTCTGGCGGCCGTTCCGGGCCTCAGACGGGTCAGAACCGCAGTCGATTCGCGGGGGCGGGTGCTGGTGCTGGTGCGGATGCGGGTGCGGGGAGTGCTGAAGGGGGTGGGCGCTCAGCGCTGGAGCGCGGCCAGGGCGGCCTCGGCGTCGTCCGCGGCGGCGCGCAGCACCGGCAGGGCCTGCACGACGGCGGCCGCCACCTCCGGCGTGCGCGGCGCCGGCACGCGGGCCCCGGTCCGCAGGGCCGCCCGGCGCGCGCCCGGGTCGCGATGGTCCGGCCCGAGGGACAGCGCCGTGTTGATCGCCACGGCCACTCGCCCCTCGGCGTCGCGCACGGGCACGGCGACGCTGCTCAGATGGGCGTCCAGCTCCGCGGTCACCACGGCGTGGCCCTGCTCCCGCACGCGCGCCAGCTCGGCCATCAGCGCGTCCACGTCCGTGAGGGTGTGCTCCGTGGCGGGGGTGCGCGGGGCGCCTGCGAGCAGGGCACAGGCCTCGTCCTCGGGCAGGTCGGCCAGCAGCACGCGGCCCATGGACGTGGTGAACGCGGGCAGGCGCGTGCCGACGTCGAGGTTCACCCGCAGGATCCGCTCGGTGTGCACACGCGCGATGTACATCAGGTGCGCCCCGTGGAGCACGCCCGCGGAGCAGGACTGGTGCAGGCGCTGCGAGGCCTGGGTGAGGATCGGCCGGAGGATCTCGGAGACGGACCGGCCGGACCAGTAGCCGTGGCCGAGCTCCAGCACGCGCGGGGTCAGCGCGAACCGCCGCCCGTCCTGCACGGCGTAGCCGAGCTCCGTGAGCGTCAGCAGCATGCGCCGCGCCGTGGCCCGGGTGACCCCCGCGGCGGTCGCGGCCTCGCTCACCGAGAGCGTGGGGGTGTCCGGGGTGAACGCGCGCAGCACCGCCAGACCGGACGCCAGGGCGCGCACCACGTCCCCGCCCGACGCGGGACGTGCGCCGGGGGCGTCGACGTCGTCGGTCATGTCCGCCAGCGTAGTCCGCTATGCGCACAGCGCACGCCCGTGCGCGTCACGCACACACCCTTCCCCGCCCGCCGAGGCGGTCCTACGGTGAGGCCATGAGCCTCACCGATGCCTACGTGTTCGACGCCGTCCGCACCCCCTTCGGCAAGGTCGGCGGCGCGCTGTCGGGGGTGCGCCCCGACGACATGGCCGCCCACGTGGTCCGCACCCTCGTGGACCGCGCCCCGGGCCTGGAGGGCCTGCGCGCCGCGTCCGCCCAGGCCGTGGCCGACGCCGCCGCCGGCCGCCCGATCGAGGCCGGCACGGACGCCGCCGCCCCGCAGCGGATCGACGAGGTCGTCTTCGGCAACGCCAACGGCGCGGGCGAGGAGAACCGCAACGTGGCCCGCATGGCCACCCTCCTGGCCGGCCTGCCGCTGTCCATCCCCGGCACCACCGTGAACCGCCTCTGCGGCTCCTCCCTGGACGCGGCGATCATCGCCTCCCGCCAGATCAACACCGGCGAGGCGGACGTGGTCCTCGTGGGCGGCGTGGAGTCGATGTCCCGTGCCCCGTGGGTGCTGCCCAAGACCACCCGCCCGTTCCCCATGCACGACCTGGCGGCGGCGAACACCACGCTCGGCTGGCGCCTGATCAATGACGCGATGCCGCCGGAGTGGACCGTCTCGCTCGGCGAGGCCACGGAGCTGCTGCGCGAGCGCTTCGGCATCTCCCGCGAGCGCCAGGACGAGTTCGCCGCGCGCTCGCACCGCCTTACCGCGCGGGCGTGGGACGAGGGGCGGTATGACTCCCTCGTGGCCGCCGTGCCCGGCACGGACCTGGAGCGGGACGAGACCGTCCGCCCGGACTCCACCCCCGAGACCCTCGCCGGCCTGCGCACCGTGTTCCGCCGGGAGAACGGCACCGTCACGGCGGGCAACGCCTCGCCCATGAACGACGGCGCCTCGGCCGCCCTCCTGGGCTCGTCGACGGGCGCCGATGTGCTCGGCCTGGAGCCCCTGGCCCGCATCGCCGGCCGCGCCACCGCCGCCAACGAGCCCGACTTCTTCGGCTACGCGCCGGTGGAGGCGGTGAACCGGGCCCTGTCCCGCGCCGGGATCGGCTGGAAGGACGTGGCCGCCGTCGAGCTCAACGAGGCCTTCGCCGCCCAGTCCCTGGCCTGCACGGACGCCTGGGGCGTGGACCCGGAGATCGTGAACGCCTGGGGCGGCGCGATCGCGATCGGCCACCCCCTCGGGGCCTCCGGCACCCGCGTGCTCGGCACGCTGGCCCGCCGCCTCGAGGCCTCCGGTGAGCGGTGGGGCGTGGCCGCGCTGTGCATCGGCGTGGGCCAGGGCATCGCCGTCGTCCTCGAGAACGTGGCCGCGCGCTGACGCGTCCGGCCGAGCACCCACCCGACCCCCTCATCCAAGGAGTCCCCATGCTGGAGTTCGTGGACACGGCCGCGCAGGCCGTCTCCCGCATCACCGACGGCGCCACGGTGCTGATCGGCGGGTTCGGCAACGCCGGCCAGCCGATGGAGCTGATCGACGCGCTGCTCGAGTCCGGGGCCACCGGCCTCACGGTGGTCAACAACAACGCGGGCCAGGCGGACGCGGGCCTGGCGCTGCTGATCAAGGAGCGGCGGGTCGCCAAGATCATCTGCTCGTTCCCGCGCCACTCCGACTCGTGGCATTTCGACGAGGCCTACCGTGCCGGGGAGATCGAGCTGGAGCTCGTCCCGCAGGGCAACCTGGCCGAGCGCCTGCGCGCCGGCGGCGCCGGCATCGGCGGCTTCTTCACGCCCACCGGCTACGGCACGCAGCTGGCCGAGGGCAAGGAGGTCCGCGAGATCGACGGCACGCACTACGTGCTGGAGGCCCCGATCCGCGGCGATGTCGCGCTCATCAAGGCGTACGCGGCGGACCGCCACGGCAACCTCGTGTACCGCAAGACCGCCCGCAACTTCGGACCCGTCATGGCCGCGGCCGCCGCCACCACGATCGTCCAGGTGGACGAGGTCCGCGAGGAGCCGATCGACCCGGAGCACGTGGTGACCCCCGGCATCTACACGGACACCGTGGTGCGGATCGACACCGAGTCCGGGGAGAAGGAGCGCGCCGAGCGGGCTGCCCTGGCGGAGGGCCGGCCGAAGCCGTGCGCGGCCACGACGACCGCGGCCGAGCCGGCCGCCGAGGGGAAGTGAGGAGAGCGATGAGCATCACCCAGACCGACACCCCGCTGACCCAGGACGAACTGGCCCGTACGATCGCGGCGGACATCGCCCCCGGCTCCTTCGTGAACCTGGGCATCGGCCAGCCCACCACGGTGTCCAACTACCTGGAGGCGGAGAAGAACGTCACCCTGCACACCGAGAACGGCATGCTGGGCTTCGGCCCGCAGGCCGAGGGCGAGCAGATCGATGAAGACCTCATCAACGCCGGCAAGATCCCCGTCACCGAGCTGCCCGGGGCCGCGTACTTCCACCACGCCGACTCGTTCGCCATGATGCGCGGCGGCCACCTGGACGTGTGCGTCCTCGGCGCCTACCAGGTCTCCGCGACCGGCGACCTCGCCAACTGGTCCACGGGCAAGCCCGGGGCGATCCCCGCCGTCGGGGGTGCGATGGACCTGGCGATCGGCGCCAAGGACACCTACGTGATGATGGATCTCTTCACCAAGAAGGGCGATCCGAAGCTGCTGGCCGAGTGCACGTTCCCCCTCACCGGCGTCGGCTGCGTCTCCCGCATCTACGCGGATCGGGGCGTCTTCCTGCTGGACGCCTCCGGGGTCGTGCGGGTCCGCGAGCTGCACGGCATCACGTGGGAGGAGCTGGAGGCGGCGCACCCCGGCGTGCGGTTCGAGAAGCTCGAGGACTGAGCCGCGGCGCCGCAGCCACCGGCCCCACGGGCTCTCGGAGGCCTGCGCCGTCGTCGACTTGTCCTGGGGAGCAACGTCGGTTGACTTATCCCGGGTGCGGCGGCCTACGACCGGTGATAACTCAACCGACGACGTCGGCCCGCAGGCCGCCCCGCGCCGTGAAAGGCCAGCGGCACGCCACGGGCGAGGCCCCCGAGCGCGGCCGGAATGTGCCGAGGAATCTCCTTGACACCCCACCGGGGGGGATGATGATTACCCTACTCACAGGGGTATGAGAGACATCACAGATGGTCAGGGGGATCTTCTGGGTGTCACACAGCAAGGAGGCCATCATGGCCCTGCTCAGGAAGACTGCCGCGTGGGGAGCCGCTGCGGTCGGTGCTGTGGCGCGGGTGCAGTACGGGGCCCTGTCCGAGCCCATCGGTGGGAACTGACCGTGACGGGCAGGGGACTCCGGACGCTCGGGCTGCTCGTCACCCGTGCCGTGCTGCTCGTGGCACTGTGCGGGCTGGCGCTGAGCCTCGTGGGCTCCCTGTCCGTCCACCATCGGCAGTACTTCGGAGCCGCGGAGTGCGGGCCGGCCGTCTGGGATGTCGGCATCGGAGGCGGCGGCGAGGTCTGGTCCGTGGCAGAGGCCGCCACGACCGGGCGGAACCTCACCCTGATGGCGAGCGGGGCGGACCCCGGCGTGCGCCACCTGGCCGGCCCCGCGGCCCCGTGTCTTGCGGGCATCGACGTGCCGACCTTGGAATCTCTGCGGGCAGCGCGAGGGTTTCTGCTGCGCGAGGGCAGCATTCTGGCCGACCGGGCCGCTCGGAGCGGGGAACTGGCCGGTCGGCCGGTGGCCCTCGCCTCCGCGGCGGACTGGCGAGGACTGCCCTCGGACGGGGTGATCCAGCCGACCCCGGCGTTCGACAACGCCGCCGCCTACGTCGGATTCCTCGTGGGCGACCCCGCCGACCTGGACGGATTCCTGCAGAACCTGCGAACCGCCGGCCTGGAAGTCGACGCGGCGCCGGCACCCTCGGCGATGACCGCGTCGCTCGGGACGCCCGTGCTCGGCGTGACCTCGTCGCTGACCGGCCTCACTCTGATGAGCGTCACGGCGTTCTGGGTGCTGACTCTGCGCGCGGGGGATCGTCCCTCTTTGCGGGTGCTGCGCCTGCTCGGGGTCTCCCCGCTCCGGGCCGCCGTGTCTCGGGCTCGCGTGAGCCTGGTGCCGTTCCTCGGCGCTGCGGGGATCTCGGCCGCGCTGTGGCAGGGGATGGTGCTGACTGGCGCGGTCACGGAACCGTCCCCGCTCGTCGCGAGTGGCGTCATCCTGGTCGTGCTGCTGGGCGATGCCGTGCTCGTGTCGGCGACCCATGTGGTCGCCCTCTGGATGCGAGCGCCCCGGTGAACCTCCGGAGTCTCGGTGTGGCCTGGAGCGAGGGGTTGCGCGACACCTTGAGGTTCTGGCCGTTGGTGCTGGTCGCCTTCGTCCACGCGGTCGCCTCGTGCTCGCTCTTGGGACTGTCCTTCCAGCAGGCGAGCGAGGCACAGGAGGTCGATCGGCACCTGCAACGGTGGGAGCAGCTCGGCGCGGCCTCGTTGCGGGGCTTCTACCTCGCGGCGCCAGGGCATCTGGAGGGAGGCGGCGCCGCCCCTGGCGAATCGCAGCAGGAGCCGCCCGAGCCCGACCTCTCTGCCGACTCCAAGGCCGCCTCCGCCGACGACGGTCGGCGCGCCGCCGCGCTGTTGGCCCTCCTGGAGGACCCGCACCGGACGGCGTACACGATGGACCCCTACGGGGACCGGTTCGGCGACGACCTCCCCGGCGCCCTGCTGGTGACCGAGGACTTCTTCGCCGGGTCCGGTCTCGCCGCGGCGATGTCTCCGACGGGTCAGTCCCCGCATCGCGACGCCGACGGCACTGCCGCTCCCTACGCGGTGCTGGGCAGCGACTCCTCGGCGAAGGACCCGTACGCGCTCACGGTCGGGGGCGTCCTGCCGCCGCCGACGCGTGTGCAGTTCCAGGACGCCATGATCCCGGTGACCGGACGACTGGCGCCGGGCGCCACCGCTCTGGATCCGATGATGGGATCGGTTCCGCTGGACGGAGCCGTCCTGGTGGTCGTCCCGCCCTCGGCGCTGGCGAGCCTGTACCCGCCAGACGCGCTGGAGGCCATCCTGCTGCGCACCATCGTCCTGGGCCAGGACGCCGTCCCGGCGCTGGATGCGGCCGGACGAGCCCTCGAAACGGACGCTCTGGTGGTCAACGCTGAGCCCTTGACCCCGCAGTCCTCTGCGCTGCTGCAGTCCCTGAGCGCCAGCTCCCGCACGCTGCTCGTCCTGTTCGGCGCGGCGGTGCTCGGCGCCGTCGTCTCCCTGTTCGGCGTTCTCGGCGTGCTCGCCCGGGCTCTCGCCCCCACCTGGCGGATCGCCGCGATGGTGGGCGCCGCCCGCTGGCAGGCCGCGGTGCGGATCATCGTTCCCGTGCTCTTCGCGTGGGTCCTGCCGGCCGCCGTCGGTCTCACCGCGGGCGCGTCCGCCCTGCCGGGGCCGCCGCCCACCGGTCTGACGTCCACCGCGCTCATCGCCGTCATGGCGATCGGCGCCGTCGCCACCCTGTCCTCCTGGCGCGCACTCGCGGCGACCTTCGGCCGCCGCCCCCGCCGCCACCGGCCGACCAAGGAGACCGCACGAGCCTCCTCGAAGTCCACGACGTGGACAAGACGTTCCTCTCCGGCGGGGAGGCGGTGCCCGTCCTCCGGGGGGCCTCTCTGCTGGTTCCGGCCGGTGAGATGCACGCCGTCACCGGGCCTTCCGGGTCCGGGAAATCCACCCTGCTGCGGATCCTCGCGTGCCTGGACTCCCCGGACTCGGGTCGCGTCCTGCTCGGGGGCGAACCTCTCCCGGAGCCGTGGAGCCGGGGCGGGGACCGGTATCGGAACCAGCGGTGCGGCATCGTCCTGCAGGACTTCGCCCTCATGGAGCACGCCACCGCACTGGAGAACGTGATGCTGCCCCTGCGCTACGGCCCGGACCGGGTCCCGCGTGGGGAGCAGCGACGCCGCGCGGGGGAGGCCCTCGAGCGGGTGGGGTTGGGAATGCGCACGGGTCACCGGGCCCGCACGCTGTCCGGCGGGGAGAAGCAGCGGGTGGCCGTCGCCCGGGCTCTCATCAACGAGCCGCCGCTGGTCCTGGCGGACGAGCCGACGGGTGCGCTGGACCAGGCGAGGACGCGGGACGTCGTCGACCTGCTGCGCGGAGCCGTGGGGCCTGAGCGAGCCGTGGTGGTCGTGACCCATGACCCGAGGGTGGCGGCCGCCTGCGACCGGCGCTGGCACCTCGTGGACGGGGAGCTGGCACCACAGGACTGAAGCGGCGCGCGCCGTCGTCGACTTCTCGTGGGGAGCAACGCCGGTTGACTTATCCCGGGTGCGGCGGCCTACGACCGGTGACAACTCAACCGACGACGGCGGCCCGCACCTTCACGCGCAGGTGCGGGCCGACGTCGTCCCGGCGGGGTGCTCAGGCGGTGCGCAGCACCATGCCCGGGTGGAGCAGGGTCGAGACCGTCATGCCGTTGAGGCGTTGCAGGCGCTCCATGGAGACGCCCGTGCGCTGGGCGATGAGCCACCAGCCGTCGTTCGCCTGGACCACGTAGGTGGCGGGCGAGGGCGCCGGGGCGGAGGCGGTCTGGCCGGTCCGCAGCACCATCCCCGGGTGCAGCACGGTGGTCGCGGTCATGCCGTTGAGGCGCTGGAGGGTCTCCATCGTCACGCCGGTGCGGTAGGCGATGATCCACCAGCCGTCGCCCTCGCGGACCGTGTACGTGCCCGGGGCCGGGGCGGGCGCGGGCGGGGAGGCCGGCGCCGTGGCGGCCGTGACGAGCACCATCCCCGGGTGCAGGACGGTCGACGCCGTCATGCCGTTGAGCCGCTGGAGCTCCGCGGCGCTGACGCCGGTCCGTCGGGCGATGACCCACCGGCCGTCGTTCGGCTGCGCCGTGTACGTGCCGGTGGTGATGGGGGTGGGCTCCGGGGCGGTCGGGTCGGCGACGGTGCGCAGCACCATGCCCGGGTGGAGCACGGTCGACTCGGTCATGCCGTTGAGCTCCTGGAGGGTGGCCGCGGGCACGCCGGTCCGTCGGGCGATGACCCACCAGCCGTCGTTCGGCTGCACCGTGTACGTGCCGGCGGTCGACGGCTCGGTCGTCGGGGCCGGCGTCGGAGCCGGGGTGACCGGTGCCGGCGGCTGGCCGGCCGCCGTCGCGATGGCCTCGGCGCGGTCGCGCAGGTCGTCGAAGCGGGCCATCAGGTGCTGCCCCGGGCACGCGGTCGCGGACGTGGCCCGGTGCGGGAAGATCGTGTCCACGGTGACGGGCGTGCCCGCGGCGTACTTCGTGCTGCCGCCCGAGGTCAGGGTGACTCGGCCCCGCGCGTCGATGCCGTCGCGGTACAGGTAGTAGGCGGTGGCGCGGGCCATCGCGTCCACGACCTCCTCGGACGGGGCGACCACGTCGTAGTTGCCCATCGTGGAGATGCCCATCGTGCCCCGGTTGAACCCGCCCGCGTGCGTGCCCAGCGGGTTCGAGTCCAGGGCGCCGCGGCGGCCCTCGTAGATGTTGCCGAAGCGGTCCGTGATCAGGTGGTACGGGAAGTCGCCCCAGCCGAGGGTCTTCGTGTAGTACGCGTAGATGCCGCGCATCTGCTCCACGGCCTGGGCGCGCGTGTAGTCGTTGGTGCCGGCCGTGTGGTGGATGGTCAGCGCGCGCACCTGGTCGAACTGCGGGGAGGACTCGGCCCAGGACTCGTCCGCGCCCCACTGCGCGCGGGTGATCACGTCCGGGAGGATCTTCGCGCGCGCATCCGAGGCCGTGGCCACGGTGTGGGCCTCGGCGGGTGCGGCGCCCCCGACGACGGCGCTCGACTTCACGCCCCGGGGCAGGCCGGCGGTCTCGGCTGCCTGCTCGGCGGCCACCGCCGGGTGCGCGCTCGCGACGGTCTCGTCCGTGGCGGCCGTGCCCGGGTCGATGAGGGACAGCTCGAGGCCGGCCGGGGCTGCGCCGTCGGGCAGGACGGGCCGATCCAGGACCTGCCACGGGCCCCAGGCCCCGTCCTGACGCACGCGGATCTCCACGCGCTCGACGGCGTCGTCCGCCGCGGCGTCCCACACGGCGGCGGCCACCGTGAACGGGCGGTCCACCACGGGCTCGCCGAGCACGACGCCGGCCGGAGCCTCCTCGGCCGGGACGAGGTTCTCGCCCTCCTGCGGGACGGTCGCGACGCCGGCGACCGCGACGGCGGGCGCGAGCGGGCGGGGGGATGCGGCGGAGCGCGGCGGGAGAATCTTCATGCGGATGCCGTCGGAAGGTGGAGTGCCCGAGGAATGACAGGCGCGGGCCGTGTCGCATCCCCGGGGCGGTGACGTGGTGAGGGCGGGATGACGGCCGGAGAGCCGTCGTGATCGTAGCGTGATCGACCATTCCCGGGGACCTTTTTCTCGGGCCTGTCAGGTGATTTCACGCCCCCGTGATGTCCGGTTCACCCATTCACAGGTGGGCACGGTGTGGCGCCGGGGCGGAGCACAGCGGAGGGGTGTCGGGTCCGCGCCGGGGGATACGGTGGCGGGAGACCACCACGGGCCGCCCGGCCCGGGAACCAGAGGAGGCAGACCATGGCGGAGCCGATCCACATCGGCGCGGCGGCGGACGTCCCGGAGGGCGAGGCGATCGTCGTCCCGGCGGCGACGGCGGGGACGAGGGACGACGTCGCGGTGTTCCACACGGACGCGGGCGAGTTCCACGCGATCGACGACACGTGCACCCACGAGGACGCCTCGCTGGCCGAGGGCTGGCTCGAGGACGACCGCGTGGAGTGCCCGCTGCACGCCGCGCAGTTCTGCCTGCGCACCGGCGAGGCGCTCTGCCTGCCCGCCACCAAGGGCGTCGGCGTGCACCGCGTCGAGGAGCGCGAGGGCCAGCTCTACCTCGTCCCCGGCGCATGAACCACGACGTCGACGCCCCGGCAGGCATGCCCGGCTCGGTCGCGGTGGTGGGCGGCGGCGTCGCGGGCTTCGCCGTGGTCCGCGAGCTGCGGCGCCGCGGCTTCGCGGGCGGGATCGCCCTCGTGGACCCGCAGGGCGTGCCCTATGACCGGCCGCCCCTGAGCAAGGAGTTCCTGACCGGCGACACGGACGCGCACCGCCTGCTGCTCGCCCCGCCGGCGTGGTTCGCCGAGCACGGGGTGGAGCTGGTGGAGGACCTGGCGGTCCGGGTGGTGCCGGGCGGTGTCCACCCCGACGGCGGCCCCGCGCCCCACCGGGTGGAGACGGCCTCCGGGCGGGTCCTGGACGCGGACGCGGTCGTGCTCGCCACGGGCGGGCGACCCCGGGCCCTCGACGTCGCCGGCGCCGACCACCCGGACCTGATCACCCTGCGCACCCGCGCCGACGCCGAGGCCCTGCGCGACCGCCTGACGTTCGGGGCCGAGGTGGCGGTCGTGGGCGGCGGCTTCACGGGGGCGGAGGTCGCGGCCGCGGCGCGCCGCTCGCTCGCCGCGGTGACGCTCGTGACCGGGACGGACGCCCCGGCTCGCGCGGCGGTCGGGCCGGCGCTGGCCGCCCGCCTGCACCGGATGCACGTCGAGCACGGGGTCGCTGTCGAGGTCGGCCGGGCGGCCTGGATCGAGCACCGGGATGCCGACGGCGGCGCCGCGCTGCCGGCCGCCCACCGGCTCCACCTCCACGACGGGCGGACCGTGGACGCCGACGTCGTGGTGCTGGCCGGCGGCACCGTGCCGGACACCGCCCTCGCCGAGGACGCCGGTCTGGAGGTGGCCGACGGCGTGCTCACGGACGCGATGGGCCGCACGACCGTGCCCGGGATCCTGGCCGTGGGCGATGCCGCGCGGGCCCGGGGGTCCGCGTGGGCGCCGTCGCGGCACTGGGAGCCGGCGCTGCGTTCCGGTGCGGCCGCCGCGGCGGCGATCCTGGGGGAGCAGGCGGACGCCCCGGGCGCCCCGTGGTTCTGGTCCGACCGGTACGACGCCCACGTGGAGGCCGTGGGGGACATGACGGTGCCGGCCGGCGGGCGGATCGTGGACCGCGAGGTGCGCGGCGTCGTGGTGGCGAGCTTCGCGCTGGCCGCGGACGGGACCCTGCGCGGGGCCGCGTCGATTGACGACCCCATGACCGTCAAGGCCGCCCGGCGCATCATCGACCGGGGGATCGTGGTGGACGCCGCCGCGCTCGCGGACCCGGCCGTGCCGGTCAAGTCGCTGGCGCGGGGGGTGAGGGCGCCCGTTTCGTCAACGAAAGCGGTCAGGTGCCGCAGTAGGTGACGAACGGGGCCCCGTCCGCCGGACCCGGCTCCGCGTACCGCTCGAACCCGGGGCGCGGAGTGAAGGGATCCGTGACGGCCTCGAGCAGCCGGTGGACGGCGGTGAGGTCCCCGTCCTCCGCGGCCGTCAGGGCCTCGTCGAGCAGGTGGTTCCGCGGGATGTAGACGGGGTTCACCGCGCGCATGCGGGCCGGATCGGGACCCATCGCCCGCCACTCCGCGAGCCAGGCGGCGAGCCCCGCGGGGTCCGGGGCGCCGGGGACGAGCCGTGCCGCCTCGGTGCGCGCCGCGTCGTCGTCCACGGGCGCCGCCGTGTGCTCGGCCAGCCGCACCCAGAACGAGGTCCAGTCGGCCCGCGCCGCGGCCAGCCACGGGAACAGGCGGTCGGTGAGCGCGGCGACGTCGTCCTCCGCCACGGACGCCGGGAGGCCGAGCTTGTCCCGCAGTCCGCCCCGCCACGCCGCGAGATGGGCGCCGTGGAACCTGCCCAGCGCCTCCTGGGCGAGTGGGACGGCGCGGTCGGGGTCGTCGTCGAGCACGGGCACGAGGGCCTCGCCGAGTCGGGCGAGGTTCCACGCGGCGATGGGCCCCTGGTTGCCGTACGCGTACCGGCCCTGGGTGTCGATCGAGGAGAAGCTCGCGGCCGGGTCGAAGGCGTCGATGAACGCGCAGGGGCCGTAGTCGATGGTCTCGCCGGACAGGGTCATGTTGTCCGTGTTCATCACACCGTGCACGAAGCCGACGAGCATCCAGCGGGAGACGAGCTCGGCCTGCGCGGCGATCACCGCCTCGTAGAGCGCGAGCGCGGGGTGCTCGGCGTCGGTGGCGTGCGGGTGGTGGCGGGCGATGGACTCGTCGACGATCCGGCGCAGCACCTCCGTGGGGTGCGCCTGCTCGGGGAGGGCGGCGGCGTACTGGGCCGTGCCGACGCGCAGGTGCGACGCGGCCGTCCGGGCCAGCACCGCGCCCGGCAGCACGGTCTCGCGGCGGACCGGGTGGCCCGTGGCGACGACGGCGAGCGCCCGCGTGGTCGGCACGCCGAGGGCGTGCATCGCCTCGGAGACCACGTACTCGCGGAGCATGGGGCCGAGTACGGCCTGCCCGTCGGCGTTGCCGCGCGCGAAGGGCGTGCGACCGGAGCCCTTGAGATGCAGGTCGTGGAGCCGACCGTCCGGAGCCGTGAGCTCGCCGAGGAGGAGGGCGCGCCCGTCACCCAGGCGGGGGGAGTAGTGGCCGAACTGGTGGCCCGCGTACGCCTGCGCGACCGGCCGCGCGTCCGGGCCGGACTGCTCGCCGGTGAGGAAGCGGACGCCGTCGTCGCTGGCGAGCCACTCGGCGTCGAGGCCGAGCTCCGCCGCGAGGCCGGCGTTGAGCAGGACGAGCCGCGGGCCGTCCGTGGCCTGGGCCTGCCAGGGCAGGGCGAGCTCGGGGAAGGTGTCGGCGAAATGCGAGCTCAGGGCGGGAACGGACGTGGTCATAGGGCCACGCTACGTGGGGGAGGACGGGTGTTCACGGGCCGACTCCCACCGCACCCGTCCTTTCGAGGCGGGAAATCGACCCCACGGGCGTGGACCAGAGCGCTTTGACCTGGATTTCCCGCCTCGAAACGGGGGGCCGTGGCGGACTGCGGTGACCGTGGATCTCACCGGGTCACCCACCGAACGCGGCCGCCCGGCGCCGCACCCGCGCGACGACGTCCGCGTAGTCGTTCCGAGCGTCGGCCCACATGACCTTGATCGAGAGCCAGTCGTGGTCGGCGCACCAGCGGTCGCGCAGCACGTCGCGGGCCTGCTGCTCGGCGGTGCGGTGGTGCTCGCCTTCGTATTGCAACGCGAGGCGCCACGGCCGATACCCGAGGTCGACCGTCGGAGCGCGGCGGTCTGACGGGTCCAGCCGGCACTGCACCTCGGGCTCCGGCAGCCCGGCATCGACGAGCGCCAGCCGCAGACGCGTCTCGCGCGGCGAATCCGCCCCCACGCGCATCCTCGCCAGCGCTGCCCGGGCCAGTCCGCGCCCCCGGAAACGTCCCCGTTCGGCCAGCGATCGGACGAGCTCCTCCGGGGTGTAGGCGGGATCCCCGCGTCCGCCGCCGGGCAGCCACGGCGGGCAGAGCAGGGCGTCACCGGCGACGACGACGTCCCGCTCCGTGAGCGCCGCCCGTGCCGCGCACAGGTCCCACAGGGTGCGGGCCGGCGTCGTCACAAGCACGCCGCCCCGCGTCATCCGCTGTCCCTCCGGCACCTCGATGCGGTGGGGCACCAGACTCGCCTGGACCGGCCGGCCGCCCGAGGTGCCGACGCTGACGTGCACCGCACCGGGGGCCAACAGCCGTGCGGGCTGTCAAGGGCCATTGAGTTCTGCCCATAGGCGGCCAGTGTTTCTTCCCGCTGGTGGCCATCAGAACTGCCCACTG
>NZ_JASDCZ010000046.1:0-16748 GCF_030407635.1 Micrococcus sp. APC 4021 | reverse complement strand
TTTCGCTTCTTCCCTACTGAAAGAGGTTTACAACCCGAAGGCCGTCATCCCTCACGCGGCGTCGCTGCATCAGGCTTGCGCCCATTGTGCAATATTCCCCACTGCTGCCTCCCGTAGGAGTCTGGGCCGTGTCTCAGTCCCAGTGTGGCCGGTCACCCTCTCAGGCCGGCTACCCGTCGTCGCCTTGGTGAGCCATTACCTCACCAACAAGCTGATAGGCCGCGAGTCCATCCAAAACCGATAAATCTTTCCAACACCCACCATGCGGTGGACGCTCCTATCCGGTATTAGACCCAGTTTCCCAGGCTTATCCCAGAGTTAAGGGCAGGTTACTCACGTGTTACTCACCCGTTCGCCACTAATCCACCCAGCAAGCTGGGCTTCATCGTTCGACTTGCATGTGTTAAGCACGCCGCCAGCGTTCATCCTGAGCCAGGATCAAACTCTCCGTAAAAAAATTACAGAACAACACCGTGGCAGCCGGAAATAACCACCACGACATCCATTCAATACCTGGCAGACCATCACCACACCACGGGGGTGGCAGGCGATGATCAACCAATATGTGTTAAAACAATTGGCATCAACAAACTTGGCACACTATTGAGTTCTCAAACAACAGGCGCTTCCAGCTTCAGCGACCCGCTCCGCGGGCCGTTTCGCTCTGGAGCAACTTCTCCACCCTAGACCATCCGTTTCGACCGTGTCAACTCCGTGTCCGAAGCATTCACCGTCCGTTCACATGGCCGGGCTAGAAAACCTTACCACGTGATCCGACCATGTCAACTCCGCTTCCGCGGTGTCAGACACTCACCGGACCATCCACGTGGAAGGCCTTGAAAAGCTTACCACATGGTTCCCGGCTGTCAAACCAGATCATCTTCTTCAGGAATCCCGACCCGCATCACTGCCGGCCGCGCACCCGGTGAGCACCACCCGCCCTGGACCTGCCATTCTCGGCATGAATCCGCGGATTCTGTGTTCTTCACCCCGCCTCCCGGTCACCCGGTCGGCGTCTTGAGCACGAGATGGAACTCTACACACGAATCCCACCGAACACAAAATCAGGGGCGGCACCCGGCGTCCGGGCACGAAGGAGGGCCCCGTTCTCCGCAGAATCCTGCGGGGAACGGGGCCCTGTGCTCCTCCCGTGGGCGGTTGCTTCGCCGTCGCCGCCCGTCGTGTCCTCGGTCACTTTTCGCGACTCACGGTGGACACCGGTGGTCTGCAGCCGCGGTCAGCCCTCCCCCAGGTCCGCACCCGCCATGCTCTTCTTGCCCCGGCGCACCAGCAGGTGCCGGCCGGCGAGGGCGTCGTCTCGGGTGAACACCTGGTCGGCATCCGTCACCCGCACGTTGTTCACCGAGGCGCCGCCGTCGCGCACCGTCCGACGCGCCTCGGAGCGCGAGGCGACCAGCCCGGTGGAGACCAGCAGCTCGACCGCGGTCACGGTGCCCGGCTCCCCCTCCCACTGGGTCCGGTCGGCCTGCGGCAGCTCGGCCAGCACGGCGGTCAGCGTGTCCGGATCCACGGTGGTGAGGTCGCCGCCTCCGAACACGGCCTGGGAGGCCTCGATGACCTTCGTCGTCGTCTCCTCTCCATGGGCCAGCGCGGTGACCTCCCACGCCAGGCGCTTCTGGGCCTCCCGGCGGAACGGCTCGTCGGCCACCTTCTGCGCGTACTCCTCGATCTCCGCGCGGGTCAGGAACGTGAAGACCTTGAGCCGGTCGACGACGTCCGCGTCCGCCGTGT
Organism: Micrococcus sp. APC 4021; assembly: GCF_030407635.1. Taxonomy (NCBI): domain Bacteria; kingdom Bacillati; phylum Actinomycetota; class Actinomycetes; order Micrococcales; family Micrococcaceae; genus Micrococcus; species Micrococcus sp. APC 4021. The sequence continues at coordinate 14,996 of NZ_JASDCZ010000046.1, read as the reverse complement.
TGAGCCAGAACTGGTAGAAGGCGTACGGGGAGCACATCTCCGCGTCGAGCCAGACGGCGTTGCCCTCGGACTTGCCGAACTTGGTGCCGTCCGCGTTCGTGATCAGCGGCGTGCCCAGCGCATGGGCGTGGGTCCCCTCCACCTTGCGGATCAGCTCGGTGCCGGCGGTGAGGTTGCCCCACTGATCGGAGCCGCCGGTCTGGAGGGTCACGCCGTGCCGGCGGTGCAGCTCGAGGAAGTCGTTGCCCTGCAGCACCTGGTAGGAGAACTCCGTGTAGGAGATGCCCTCATCAGAGTTCAGGCGCTTGGCCACGATCTCCTTCTTCACCATCGTGCCGACGCGGAAGTTCTTGCCGACGTCCCGCAGGAAGTCCAGCGCGCTCATGCCCGCGGTCCAGTCCAGGTTGTTGACCATGGTCGCCGCGTTCTCCCCCTCGAAGGAGAGGTACGGCTCGATCTGCGCGCGCAGCGACTCCACCCACGCCGCCACGGTCTCCTGCGAGTTCAGAACGCGCTCCGAGGTCTGCCGCGGGTCGCCGATGAGCCCGGTGGCGCCGCCCACGAGGGCGTACGGGCGGTGGCCGGCGAGCTGCAGGCGGCGCAGGGTGAGCAGCTGGACCAGGTGTCCCAGGTGGAGGGACGGAGCGGTCGGGTCGAAGCCGCAGTAATACGAGACGGGCTCTCCGGCCAGCGCCTGCTCCAGCGCGGCCTCGTCCGTCGAGACGTGCACGAGCCCGCGCCAGCGCAGCTCCTGCCAGACGTTCTCGAAGCTCGGGTCGTTCGCCTGTGCGCGCAGTCGGGCCGCGCGCTCCTCGTTCTGGGGTGCCATGGCCCCAGCCTAGCGACGCGCCCGCGCGCCTCCGCGACGCCGCGCACGTGCGACGTCGCCCGCGGGGCTCACTCCGGGACGTCCGCCAGCCCGGCCGGCAGCGCGGCCGCGTCCGTCCCGGCGACGACGGACAACGACTGGGTGGCGCGGGTCATCGCCACGTACAGATCGCCCACCACCCCGCGCGCGTCGGCCACGATCCGCTCGGGCGAGACGAGGACGACGGTGTCGAACTCCAGTCCCTTGGTCTCCCACGGGGTGGCGACGACGATCTCGACGCCGGGCAGCGGCGCGGTGTCCACGGCCGCCTCCCCCCACCGCTCCCGGAGGACCGTGAGCAGCTCCCCCGTCCGCCCGACGGGGGCGATCACGGCGGTCAGGGCCTCGGGCACACGGCCCCGCTCGGCCTCGACCGCCTCGAGGGCCAGGGCCGCGACGTCACCGCCCGGCTCCGTCACCAGGCGCGGGCGATGGTCGCCCTCGCGCACGGCGCGCGGATGGGAGACCTCGAGCCCGGCCGCCCGTGCGACCTGCGCGGCCCAGCGCATCACGCGCGCGGGCGAGCGGTAGTTCACGGTCAGCTCTTCCAGGCGCCAGCGGTCCCCGAACTCCGGGGCGAGGACGGACGCCCACGAGCTGGCCGCGTCACGACGGGAGGACTGCGCGATGTCCCCCACGATGGTGAACGACTTCATCGGGCAGCGGCGCGCCAGCAGGCGCCACTGCATCGGAGAGAGCTCCTGAGCCTCGTCCACCACCACGTGCCCGTACGTCCAGGTGCGGTCGTGGGCCGCGGTCTCGGCGGTGGTCCGTCGCACCCCGCGTGCCTCATTGGCCGCGGCCAGCTGCTCGGCGTCCACGACGCCGTCGACGCCCAGGTCCGCGAGCGTCTGGTGCATGTTCTCCAGGGACGCCCGGGCGTTCTCGAGGTTGCGCTCGTGCTGGGCCGCGAACTCACCGCCCCGGCCCGGGGTCTCGAGGCGTCCGAGCAGCTCGGCCGCCTCGTCCAGCAGGGGCACGTCGGCCTCGGTCCAGGGGGCGTCGGCCGGCCGCAGGAGCGTGCCGACCTCGGCGTCGGAGAGCCACGGGGCCGCCGCCCGGAGCAGGTCCTCCCGGGTGAGGAGGTCGCCGATGAGCTTCTCCGGCGTCAGCGGCATCCAGCAGAGGTTGAGCGCGATGCGCACGTCGCGCGAGGTGCGCACGTCCTCCAACAGGAGGTCACGCTGCACCGGGGCGCCCGAGGACTTCTCCAGCTTCTTGCGCAGCTTCTCCGCGAGCTCGCGGACGAGGATCTTCACGAACGTCACCCGGGCCTCGTTGTGGGGCTTGCGGGTGGCCCGTGCCTTGTCCCGGGCGCGCCGGACCATGGCCGGCTTGAGCTTGACGGCCGTGCCGTCGATCATCAGGCGCCGCGGCTCGACGAGCAGGCGCTGGCGCTGCGCGACCGCGTGGGCGACGGCGTCCACCATGTCCAGCCGGCCCTTCACCGCCGCCGCGTCGAGGTCCCGCTCCGGGACGGCCCGCACGCCCGGCATCAGCGTCCCCAGCGAGGACATCACGACACCCGTCTCGCCCAGCGAGGGCAGCACCCGCTCGATGTACCGCATGAACGCGGTCGAGGGGCCGACGATCAGCACGCCCGAGCGGGCGAGGCGCTCCCGGTGGGTGTACAGCAGGTAGGCGGCGCGGTGCAGGGCGACGGCGGTCTTCCCCGTGCCGGGCCCGCCCTGCACCACGACCGCCCCGGGCAGGGGCGCGCGGATCACCTCGTCCTGCTCCGCCTGGATCGTGGCGACGATGTCCCCCATCCGTCCCGTGCGTCGGGCGGTGACGGCGGCCAGCAGCGCACCCTGGGCATCGGCGCGCACGCCGTCCTCGCCCAGCAGCGTCGGGTCCAGGATGTCGTCCTCGAGGTCGCGCACCTCGCGCCCCCGCAGCATCAGGTGACGACGACGGCGCACGCGGCCCCGGTGGGCCGCCGTCGCCTGGTAGAAGGCGCCGGCCTCGGCCGCGCGCCAGTCGACGAGGAGGCGCTCGTGGTCCTCGGTGGTGAGGCCGATGCGCCCGATGTACCGCTGCTCGTCGGCCCCACCCTCCCGCTCGGCGTCGAGGTCGAGCCGGCCGAAGACGAGGCGGTCGTCCACGGCGTAGAGCTGGGCGAGTCGGTCCTCGTAGAGGCTGGCGAAGGCGTCGCGCTCGGAGTGGTTCTGCAGCGACCCCTGCGGGCCGGTCCGGCGCACGGCCGCGAGCTGGCGCTCCTTCTCCTCACGCAGGGCGTCGAGGCGGGCGTACCGCTCGGCGACCCGACCCCGCTCGAGGTCGAGCTCGGACTGGCGGACGGACACGGTATCGGTCATCGGGGGCCCTCGCGGTGCGGTGAGAGGCGGACCACGCTGCGGCCCGCCCGGCGGAAAAGTGACCACCCATGCTACGCCGACCGCGGTGAACGGCGGGTGACGCGGCGGTGCCCTGCCGGGCACCGCCGCGTCCGGCCCGGCCGACGCCGACTCGACCGGGCGACCGCGTCAGCGGGCGTCGACGACGGAGCCCGGCGTGTCGGCCCAGCGGCGCAGCGGTTCCAGGGCGTCCTCGAGCGCCCCGATCTGCGCCGCGACGGCCGTCGGCGCGGTCCCGCCCTGGGCGTCGCGAGAGGCGAGCGAGCCCTCCGTGCTGAGCACCTCGCGGACCTGCGGGGTCAGCGCCGGCGAGATGGCCGCGTACTCCTCGTCCGTGAGGTCCCACAGCTCCACGCCCCGGGCCTCGGCCGCCTTCACGGCCTCGCCGGACAGCTCGTGGGCCTCGCGGAACGGGACCCCCTGGCGGACGAGCCACTCGGCGACGTCGGTGGCCAGCGCGAAGCCCTGCGGGGCCAGCTCCGCCATGCGCTCCGTCTGGAACTCGAGGGTGGCGATCATCCCGGAGACGGCGGGCAGCAGCAGCTCGAGGGTGTCCGCGGCGTCGAAGACGGGCTCCTTGTCCTCCTGCAGGTCGCGGTTGTAGGCCAGCGGCATGCCCTTGAGCGTGGCCAGCAGCCCCGTGAGGTCGCCGATGAGGCGGCCGGACTTGCCGCGGGCCAGCTCGGCGACGTCCGGGTTCTTCTTCTGCGGCATGATGGAGGACCCCGTGGAATACGCGTCGTGCAGCTTCACGAAGCCCGCCTCCTTGGTGGCCCAGAAGATGACCTCCTCCGAGATGCGGGACAGGTCGACGCCGACCATCGCGGCGACCCACGCGAACTCCGCGTACACGTCGCGGGCGGCGGTGCCGTCGATCGAGTTCCACACGGCCGACTCGAAGCCGAGCTCGGTGGCCACGGCGTTCGGGTCCAGACCCAGGGAGGAGCCGGCCAGGGCCCCGGAGCCGTACGGCGAGACGGCCGCGCGCGCATCCCAGTCCACGAGCCGCTGCAGGTCCCGCGCGAACGCCCAGGCGTGCGCGAGCAGGTGGTGCGAGAGCAGGACGGGCTGCGCGTGCTGCAGGTGGGTGCGGCCCGGCATCGGCGCGTACGGGTGCGCCCGCGCCTGATCGAGCAGCGCGTCCACCGTGGCGATCACGCCCCGCGCGATGATGCGGGCGTGGTCGCGCAGGAACATCCGGCCGAGGGTGGCGACCTGGTCGTTGCGGGATCGGCCGGCTCGCAGGCGGCCGCCGAGCTCGGGACCGGCCCGCTCGATGAGGCCGCGCTCGAGCGAGCCGTGCACGTCCTCATCGGACGCCGCCGGGGTGTAGGCACCGGAACGCACGTCCGCCTCGAGCCGGTCGAGGGCCGCGATCATCCCGTCCAGGTCGTCCGCACTGAGCAGACCGGCGGTGTGCAGCACCCGGGCGTGGGCACGGGAGCCGGCGATGTCATAGGGCGCCAGGCGCCAGTCGAAGTGCGTGGACTTGCTGAGCGCGGCGAGCGCCTCGGAAGGGCCGCCGGCGAAGCGGCCGCCCCACAGGGCGCCCTCGTTGGTCCCGTGGCGGGCATCGGTGTTCTCGGTCATCGAAGGTCTCCTCGAGGTCGGTGACAGGCCGACGGCGGCCGGCCCGGTCGCGGGCGGGCCGCCGTCGTGCACGGGGCGTGCGGGGTCAGTCGTTGGACAGGCGGGCGACGTCCTGGAGGTCGGCGCCGCCGCGCAGGCGCTGCTCGCGCTCGGAGGCCGTCTTCGCGGACAGGCCGAAGATGTCGATGAACCCGCGGGCCGAGGACTGGTCGAACGAGTCGCCCTCGTCGTACGTGGCGAGGTTGAAGTCGTACAGGCCGGTCTCGGACCGGCGACCCTGCACCGTGGCGCGGCCACCGTGGAGCTCCAGGCGGATCTCACCGTTGACGTGCTCCTGGGTCGCGTCGATGAACGTGTCCAGGTTCCGCTTCAGCGGGGAGTACCACTGGCCGTCGTAGACCAGCTCGGTCCACCGCTGGTCCACATGCTTCTTGAAGCGCGCCTGTTCCCGCTCCAGGGTGACGTTCTCGAGCTCACGGTGGGCCGCGATCAGCGCCATGGCCCCCGGTGCCTCGTAGATCTCGCGGGACTTGATGCCCACGAGGCGGTCCTCGACGATGTCGATCCGGCCCACGCCCTGGGCACCGGCCCGGCGGTTGAGCTCCTCGATGATCTCCAGCGGGCTCAGCGCGCGGCCGTCGAGGGCCGTGGGGACGCCGCGCTCGAAGGCGATCGTGACCACGTCCGGCGCCGGCGGGAAGGCGGGGTCGTCCGTGTAGTCGTAGACGTCCTTCGTGGGGCCGTTCCAGATGTCCTCGAGGAAGCCGGTCTCGACGGCGCGGCCCCACACGTTCTGGTCGATCGAGAACGGGTTCTTCTTGGTGGTGACGATCGGCAGGTCGTTGCGCTCGGCGTACTCGATGGCCTTCTCGCGGGTCAGGGCGAGGTCGCGCACCGGGGCGATGCACTTCAGGTCGGGCCCGAGGGTCTGAATGGAGACCTCGAAGCGGACCTGGTCGTTGCCCTTGCCGGTGCAGCCGTGCGCCACCGTCGAGGCGCCGAACTGGCGGGCCGCCGCGACCAGGTGGCGGGAGATCACCGGGCGCGAGATCGCGGAGACCAGCGGGTAGGCGTCCATGTAGAGGGCGTTGGCCTTGAGCGTGGGCATGCAGTACTGCTCGGCGAACTCGTCACGCGCGTCGGCGACGTAGGCCTCGACGGCGCCGCAGTCCAGGGCGCGCTGGCGGATCGTCTCGAGGGACTCGCCCCCCTGGCCCACGTCGACCGCGACGGCGACGACCTCGGCGCCCGTGGCCTCGGCGATCCAGCCGATGGCCACCGAGGTGTCCAGGCCGCCCGAGTAGGCAAGGATGATGCGTTCCTTCACGTTTTCTCCTCTTTATATAGGGGGGTCTCCCAGCGCGGCACGTGGCCGTCGGAGGCGTGCTCGGTGGCGATCCTACCCGGATCTTGAATAAATATGCAACTGACGGAATATCAGCTCCCGATGGCCCCTGTGCAGCCCCTCTGCGCCGACAGCGACGGCCACGGGCGACCATCGCTCCGCCCTCGAATCCCGGGTCGAACGCGACTCAGGTCACGGCCTCGGCCGTCGATCGTGACCTTCGCCCATGCCCCTGTGACGGAGGTTGTCCACACCGGCGGATCAGACACCATGACAGCAAATCCGACCAGTAGCGTGCATTTCATCCACGCGCCCACGACTCTAGGGATCGATTCGTCACCCGTTCTCAAATTTCAGACAGACGGGCAAGAATCCGTCGACCCATGATTTGACGCGAGGGGGGCTCCCGTCGTTGACTCTTCCGTAGCCGATTCGTGATCGAACCGTGATCTGACCGAGAGGTCGGGGACGGGGAGGCCACGACATCGAACCCCCTCCGACGGTCGCCCGCTGCTGGGTCGTCTCGAACCGACGGAGGGCATGACCCGACCAAGGAGAAGGACGACCCCGGTGCGCCTCGGCCGCCGATCAGCGAGGACTCGCCATGGACACCATGACTCTCTTCACCACTTCCGCCACCCGCTCCCGCCGTGCCACCGCCTCGATCGTCGCGGGCATGACCCTCGCCGGCGCCGCCGCCGTGGGCTTCTCCGCCCCGGCCCAGGCCGCCACCGTGGACACCTGGGACCGCCTCGCCGAGTGCGAGTCCAGCGGCACCTGGGACATCAACACCGGCAACGGCTTCTACGGCGGCGTGCAGTTCACCCTGTCCTCCTGGCAGGCCGTCGGCGGCGAGGGCTACCCGCATCAGGCCTCGAAGGCCGAGCAGATCAAGCGCGCCGAGATCCTCCAGGACCTGCAGGGCTGGGGCGCCTGGCCGCTGTGCTCGCAGAAGCTGGGCCTGACCCAGGCTGACGCGGACGCCGGCGACGTGGACGCCGCCCCGGTCGCCGTGGAGCGCACCGCCACCGTGCAGCGCCAGTCCGCCGCGGACGAGACTGCTGCCGACCAGGCTGCGGCTGAGCAGGCTGCTGCCGACCAGGCCGCGGCTGAGCAGGCTGCTGCCGACCAGGCCGCCGCCGAGCGCTGGGCCGCCAAGCAGGCTGCTGCCGAGCAGGCCGCTGCCGCCGAGGCCGCTGCTGAGCAGGCTGCTGCCGACCAGGCCGCCGCCGAGCGCTGGGCCGCCGAGCAGGCTGCTGCCGAGCAGGCCGCCGCCGACAAGGCCGCTGCCCAGCGTGCCGCCGCCGCGGAGAAGGCCGCCGCTCAGAAGGCTGCCGCCGCTGAGCAGGCCGCTGCCGCGGAGCAGGCCGTCGTCGCCGAGGCCGAGACCATCGTCGTCAAGTCCGGTGACTCCCTCTGGAAGCTCGCCAACGAGTACGAGGTGGAGGGTGGCTGGACCGCCCTCTACGAGGCCAACAAGGGCGCCGTCTCCGACGCCGCCGTGATCTACGTCGGCCAGGAGCTCGTCCTGCCGCAGGCCTGAGACGCCTGACCGGTCCCCCGGACCGGTGCCACACGAGGAAGGCCCCCGCCATCGGCGGGGGCCTTCCTCGTGCCTGGTGCCCGTCACCCGCGCGGGCGGGGCCGGACGGGTCGGTTAGCCCGCCAGACCCAGCAGGTGGGCCGCGACGGCCGGGGCGGACGTGGTCCCCGTGGTGATGAGGAGGATGGTGTCGTCGCCGGCGATCGTGCCCATCACGTGCTCCACGCGCGCCTGGTCGATCACGCTGGCCAGGAACTGCGCCGCACCCGGGGGCGTGCGCAGGACCACGAGGTTCGCCGTGGGCTCGGCGGAGACGAGCAGCTCGCGGGCCATGCTCGCCAGCCGATTCAGCTGCGCGTCCGAGCCGCGGCCCGGCACGGCGGCGTCGTCGCCCTCCGCCGGCAGGGCGTAGACCATGCCGGCCGGCCCGCGCGTCCGCACCGCGCCGAGGTCCACCAGGTCCCGCGAGAGCGTGCCCTGGGTGACGGACAGCCCGCGATCGCCCAGGGCGTCCGAGAGTTCGGCCTGGGAGCGGATGCCCCGGGTGGCCAGGATCTCCCGGATCGCGGCCTGACGGGCGATCTTCGTCGTGGGGGCGGCCATCAGCGCGGCTCCTCGGCCAGGCCGGAGCGATACAGCAGCCAGGCGATGAGCGCCTTCTGCGCGTGCAGCCGGTTCTCGGCCTCGTCGAACACCACGGACCGCGGCCCGTCGATCACCTCGGCCGTGACCTCGTAGCCCCGGTACGCGGGCAGGCAGTGCAGGAAGATCGCGTCGTCGGCCGCCCGCGCCATCGCGTCGGCGTCCACCTGGTAGTCCCGGAACAGCGCCAGGCGGGCCTCCTTCTCCTCCTCCTGGCCCATGGACACCCACGTGTCGGTCACGACGACGTCCGCGCCCGCCAGGGCCTCGGCCGCGTCCGTCGTGACGAGGACGGAACCGCCCGTCTCCGCCGCCCGCTGTCGAGCGGCGGCCACGACGTCCTCGGCAGGCAGGTGCCCCTCGGGGCCGGCGACCCGCACGTGCATGCCGGCCGTCGCGCACCCGAGCAGATACGAGTGGGCCATGTTGTTCGCCGCGTCCCCCAGATACGTAAGAGTGCGGCCCGCCGTGCCGCCGAGGTGCTCGCGCACCGTCAGCAGGTCGGCGAGGATCTGACAGGGGTGGTAGTCGTCGCTGAGCGCATTGACCACGGGCACCGAGGAATGGGCGGCCATCTCCTCGAGGCCGGCCTGGGCGAACGTGCGCCAGACGATGACGCCGACCATCCGCTCCAGCACGCGGGCCGTGTCGGCCACGGACTCCTTGTGGCCCAGCTGCGACTCCCCCGGGTTCACGATCAGCGGCGTCCCGCCGAGCTCGGCGATGCCGGCCGCGAACGAGACGCGGGTGCGCGTGGAGGTCTTGTCGAAGAACACGATGCCGGTCCGGGGCCCGGCCAGCGGGCGGTGCCGGAACCGGTCGGCCTTCATCTGCGCGGCGAGGTCGAGCACCTCGGCCTGCTCGGCCGGGGTGAGGTCCGTGTCCACCAGGAAGTGGCGGACGGCGGCAGCGGGGGTCATGGGCGGTCTCCTTCGGCGGGGGTCAGGGCGGCGGCCACGAGCCCGGGCAGGGCCGCGGCGAAGCGCTCGAGCTCGGCCACGGGCACGGTCAGCGGCGGGGCCAGGCGCAGGGTGGAGGGGCCGGTGGCGTTGAGGATCCAGCCCGCCTCGAGGCCGGCGGCGACGACGGCGGGGGCCAGCCCGCCGGCCGGGGCCGGTCCCGCGGGGTCGGCCAGGTCGACGCCGATCCACAGGCCGTGACCGCGGACCGCGGCCACCTCGGGCAGGTCCTCCAGCAGGGCGGCCACGGCCTCACCCGCCGCGCGGACGTGGCCGAGCAGGCCCTCGTCCTCGACGGTCTGGAGCACGGCCAGGCCCGCGGCGGTGGCCAGGGGGTTGCCGCCGAACGTGGTGCCGTGCTGGCCGGCGGTGAGCAGCCCGGAGACGGCGGGGCCGACGCACACGAGCGCCCCGATCGGCACGCCGCCTCCCAGTCCCTTCGCCAGGGTGAAGGCGTCGGGCACCACTGGCTCGGCCGCCCCGGTGACGGCCGGATTCTGGAAGCCGAACCACGTGCCGGTGCGGCCCACGCCGGACTGCACCTCGTCGAGGATCATCAGGGCGCCGGCCTCGCGGGTCGCGGCCCGCACCTCGGCCAGGTAGCCGGCCGGCCAGCCGTGCACGCCGGCCTCGCCCTGGACCGGCTCGAGGATGACGGCGGCGACGGTGGCGCCGTCGTCGTCCGGGGCCAGGGCCGCCCGCAGGGCTGCGGCGTCCCCGCCCGGCACGTGCTCCACGCCGCCGGGCAGCGGCTCGAAGGGCGCCCGGTAGGCCTCCTTGTGCGTGAGCGCGAGGGCGCCCATCGTGCGACCGTGGAAGGCCCGCTCGAGCGCGATCACCCGCGTCCGGCGGCCGGACGGGTCGTCCGCGCCGTGGCGGCGGGCGAGCTTGAACGCGGCCTCGTTGGCCTCCGTGCCGGAGTTCGCGAAGAACACGGTGGAGCCCGCGGGCGCGCCGGCCAGCTCCAGCAGGCGCTCGGCCAGGCGGATCTGCGGCTCGGAGGTGAAGAGGTTGGACACGTGGCCGAGCGTGGCGATCTGCTCGGACACCGCCCGCACCAGCGCCGGGTGGCCGTGGCCGAGCGCGTTCACGGCGATGCCGGCCAGCAGGTCCGTGTAGCGCCGGCCGTCGGTGTCCCACACGTGGACCCCCTCGCCGCGCACGAGCACGCGGGCGGGGCGGCCGAAGACTCCGGTCAGGGCGGCGTGGTAGCGCTCCAGCAGCGCGGACTGGTCGGTGCTCATGCGTCCTCCTCGGGGGTGGTCGGGGCGGTGGGTTCGGCGTCGGGCACCACCTGGGTGCCGACGCCCGCGGAGGTGAAGACCTCCAGCAGCATCGAGTGGGGGCGGCGGCCGTCCACGACGTGGGCGCGCTGCACGCCGGCGTCGACGGCCGCCAGGCACGCGGCCATCTTCGGGATCATCCCGGAGGCCAGGGAGGGCAGCAGCGCACGCAGCTGGGCGGCGGTGAGCGAGCTGATGAGGGAGTCGCGGTCCGGCCAGTCGGCGTAGAGGCCTTCGACGTCGGTGAGCAGCACGAGCTTCGCGGCGCCGAGGGCGGCGGCCAGGGCCGCGGCGGCGGTGTCCGCATTGACGTTGAGGACCTGCCCGGTGGGCTCGCCGTCGTCGTTGATCTCGGGGGCGACCGACGAGACCACGGGGATCCGCCCGGACTCGATCACGTCGAGGATCGCGGTCGGGTCGACTCCGGTGACCTCTCCCACGAGGCCGAGGTCCACCTCCTGGCCGTCGACGACGGCGCCCGTGCGGCGGGCGCGCAGCAGCCCCGCGTCCTCGCCGGAGAAGCCGACGGCGTACGGGCCGTGGGAGTTCACGAGGCCGACCAGCTCGCGGCCCACCTGTCCCGTGAGCACCATGCGGACCACGTCCATGGCCTCCTCGGTGGTCACGCGCAGGCCGCCGCGGAACTCCGAGGCGATGCCGAGGCGGTCGAGCATCGCGTTGATCTGCGGGCCGCCGCCGTGCACCACCACGGGGTGGACCCCCACGTGGTGCAGGAACACGATGTCCTCGGCGAACGCCCGGCGCAGCTCCTCCGACACCATGGCGTTGCCGCCGTACTTGACGACCATGACGGTGCCGGCGAACCGCCGGATCCAGGGCAGGGCCTCGACGAGGACCTCCGCCTTGGACTCGGCGCGGTCGAGCCGGTCCGCGGTGGACAGGACGGGCGCGGCCGCCGTGGCCGGATCGGTGTGCGGGCTCATGCTGGGGGTCCTCACGTGGAGTAGGCGGAGTTCTCGTGGACGTAGTCGTGCGTCAGGTCGTTGGTCCAGACCGTGGCCTCGGCGTCGCCGGCGTGCAGGTCGACCTCGACGAGCACCTCGCGGGCCGAGAGGTCCACGCGGGAGCGGTCCTCTCCCACGCCGGAGGCGCGGCACACCTGGACGCCGTTGAAGCGCACGTCGAGGGCGTACGGGTCGAAGGCGGCGACCGACTCCGGGACCGTGCCGACGGCGGCGATCACGCGTCCCCAGTTCGGGTCCTGGCCGAAGATCGCGGTCTTGAACAGGTTGGAGCGGCCGACAGCGCGCGCGACGGCCTCGGCCGCCTCCTCGGTCTCGGCGTGGACCACGCGCACGGCGATGTCGTGCCGGGCACCCTCGGCGTCGGCGACGAGCTGGCGGGACAGGTCCGCGCAGACCTCGTGGAGGGCCGCGGCGAACGCCGCGGGCTCGGGCGCCGTCCCGGACGCGCCCGAGGCCAGCAGGATCACGGTGTCATTGGTGGACATGCACCCGTCCGAGTCGACCCGGTTGAAGGTGGCGCGCACGGCCTCGCGCAGGGCCGCGTCGAGGGCGGGGGCGGGGACGTCGGCGTCCGTGGTGATGACGCTGAGCATCGTGGCCATGCCGGGTGCCAGCATGCCCGCCCCTTTGGCCATGCCGCCCACGGTGAAGCCCGCGCCGCGGGCCACGGCGGTCTTGGCCACGGTGTCCGTGGTCTTGATCGCGACGGCGGCGTCCTCGCCGCCGTCCGGACTCAGGGCGGCGACCGCCTCGGCCACGCCCGCGGTGAGCGTGTCCATCGGCAGGCGCTCGCCGATGAGGCCGGTCGAGCAGACGAGCACGTCGTCGGCGGCGGTTCCGAGGGCGGCGGCCGCGTGCTCGGCGGTGCGACGGGCGTCCTCGAGGCCCTCGGCGCCGGTGGCCGCGTTGGCCCCGCCGGAGTTCAGGACGACCGCGGTCGCGCGGCCGTCCCGCACGGCGCGGCGGGTCCAGACCACGGGGGCGGCCGCCACCCGGTTCTCGGTGAGGACGGCGGCCGCCGCGTCGCGCGGGCCCTGGTTGACGACGACGGCGACGTCGGGCGTGCCCGAGGCCTTCAGCCCCGCGGTGACGCCGGCCGCCCGGAACCCCTGTGCTGCGGTGACGCTCACGGCGCGACCCCCTGCTGCTCGAGCCCCGCCTGCTCCGGCAGGCCCAGGGCGATGTTCATGGACTGCACGGCGCCGCCGGCCGTGCCCTTGGTGAGGTTGTCGAGCACCGCGCAGACGATCACGCGGCCGGCACGCTCATCCACGGCGAGCTGCAGCTGCACGTGGTTGGAGCCGAGGACCGCCTTCGTCGTCGGCCACTGCCCCTCGGGCAGCAGGTGCACGAAGCGTTCGCCGCCGTAGGCCGCGGCCCATGCCGCGCGCACGTCCGCGGCGGCCACGCCGGGGCGCAGCCGCGCCGTGGCCGTCGCGAGGATGCCGCGCGGCATCGGCGCGAGCGTGGGCGTGAAGGAGACGCGGACCGGCTCGCCGGCCGCCTGGGCCAGGCCCTGCTCGATCTCCGGGGTGTGCCGGTGCCCGCCACCGACGCCGTACGGGCTCATCCCGCCCATGACCTCGGCGCCGAGCAGGTGCGGCTTGAGCGCCTTGCCCGCCCCGGAGGTGCCCGAGGCGGCGACGATCACCACGTCCTGCGGCTCGAGCAGCCCCGCGGCGAAGCCGGGCGCGAGGGCGAGGATCGAGGTGGTCGGGTAGCACCCGGGGACGGCGATGCGGCGGGTGCCGGCGAGTCGCTCACGCTGACCGGGCAGCTCGGGCAGGCCGTAGGGCCAGGTCCCGGCGTGCGCGGTGCCGTAGAAGGCCTCCCAGTCCGCGGCGGACTCGAGGCGGTGGTCGGCGCCCGCGTCGATCACCAGGGTGTCCGGGGAGCGCTCGGCGATCTCGGCCGCGAGCGCCCCGGAGGCCCCGTGGGGCAGCGCGAGGATCACGACGTCGTGACCGGCGAGGACGTCCGCGGTGGTCTCGGCGAGGACGCGGTCCGCCAGGGCGTGCAGGTGCGGCTGGAGGGCGCCGAGGCGCTCCCCCGCGTTCGAGTGGGCCGTGATGGCTCCGACGGTGACGGACGGGTGGCCGGCGAGCAGGCGCAGGGCCTCTCCCCCGGCGTAGCCGCTGGCTCCGGAGACGGCGACGGTGTGGGTCATGGCCCCATCCTAGCGTAGATATGCGTTGCACGGAATATCTATGCGGTGCCTCGGGTCCCCCGGGACGGGCCGGATGTCCGGGCCCGCTCCTAGAGTGGGGCCATGACCACTGCGAACACCCCCGCCGTCCCCCGCACCCACCACGCCGTCGTCGTGTCCGCCACGGGCGGCCCCGAGGTCCTGCAGTGGACCGAGACGGAGGTGCCCTCTCCCGCACCGGGGCACGTGCTGGTGCGGACCGCCGCGGCGGGCCTGAACTTCATCGAGACGTACCAGCGCTCCGGGACCTACGCGATGGACCTGCCCTTCACCCCCGGCACGGAGGGCTCCGGCGAGGTCGTCGCGCTCGGCGAGGGCGTGGACGCCGCGCTCCTGGGGGCCCGTGTCGCCACCGCGACGGCCACCGGTGCGTACGCCGAGCACTTCACCGCCCCCGCGGATCGTCTCCTCGCCGTCCCGGAGGGCATCGACCTGGCCGAGGCCGCCGCCCTTCCGCTGCAGGGCATGACGGCCCACTACCTCTGCCGGTCCACCTTCCCGGTGGAGGAGGGCCACACGGTGGTCGTGACGGCCGGTGCCGGCGGCGTGGGGCTCCTGCTCACCCAGCTCGCGACGGCCCGCGGCGCCCGCGTGGTCACCACGGCGTCCACGGAGGAGAAGCGGGAGCTGTCCCGGGGCGCGGGCGCCGTTGCCGCGGTGGACTATCCGGACCTCGCCGCCACGGTGGCGGAGCTGACGGACGGCGAGGGCGCGCACGTCGTGTACGACGGCGTGGGGAAGGACACCTTCGACACCTCGCTCGAGGTGCTGCGCGTGCGCGGCACACTCGTGCTCTTCGGCGGGGCCTCCGGGCAGGTGCCCCCCTTCGACCTGCAGCGGCTCAACGCGGCCGGCTCGCTGTACGTCACCCGGCCCTCGCTGGTGCACTACACGCGCACGGGCGAGGAGACCCGCTGGCGTGGTGGAGAGGTGTTCGGGGCGTGGGCCTCCGGCGAGCTCGACGTACGGATCGGCGAGCGCTTCCCGCTGGCGGACGCGGCCGCCGCGCACGCCGCCCTCGAGTCCCGGTCGACGACGGGCAAGGTGCTGCTCACCCTGTCCTGAGCCGGACCCGCCCGGTGCCTTCCAGGCGCCCCGCGCGGCCGCGGGCGGGGCATAGAATGTCCCGCTGCGGCCTGGTCCGCGTCCGACCCTCGGTTTGCCGCTCACACCCCCGGAGGCCCCTGTGTCCCTTTCGTCCGCCGCGCCCGCGGGGT
>NZ_JASDCZ010000045.1:0-16865 GCF_030407635.1 Micrococcus sp. APC 4021 | reverse complement strand
CGATCTCCCACCGCACCGTGCGCGCTGCCCGCCCCGTCCGCGCGCACGGTGCGGTGGGAGATCGCGATCGTCCTCGGCCTCTCCCTGGGGAAGTCGGCGGTCTATGCGATCGTCCAGCTCATCGACAAGGCCACCCAGGCCCCGCTCGGCGAGCAGACCACCGTCCTCAACCCGGCCCTGGCCGACCGCTGGGCCTTCGACCTGACCTATCAGCTGCTCGGCATCGGGTTCGCGCTCGTGCCGGTGGCCCTCGTGCTGCACCTGATGCACCTGCGCGGCCGGAACCCGTTCCGGGTGCTCGGCCTCGACCTGCGCCGCCCCGGCCGCGACTTGGCCTGGGGCCTGGGCCTGTTCGCGGCCATCGGGCTGGGCACGCTCGGCGTCTACGCCGCCGGCCGGGCCCTGGGGATCACGACGGCGATCGTCGGCTCGGCGCTCGGGGAGAGCTGGTACCAGGTGCCGGTCCTGCTGCTCTCCGCGCTGCGGCACGGACTGCTGGAGGAGGTCATCGTGGGCGCCTGGCTCGTCGACCGCCTCGGGTATCTGCAGCGGCTGCGCGCCGCGGGCCTGGCACGCGATCCGGCGCCGGCCGTGCCGTCGTCGTGGGCGAGCGCCGAGGGGCTGTTCCTGCCGACCCGCGTGGCCGTCGTCGTGCTCGCCCTCGCGCTGCTGCGCGGGGCGTACCACCTGTACCAGGGGATCGGGCCGGGCGTGGGCAACGCCCTGATGGGTGTGGTGTTCGCGCTCGTGTTCCTGCGGGTGCGCCGGGTGATGCCGCTGGTCATCGCGCACACGCTGCTGGACGCCGTCGGGTTCGTCGGCTACCCGCTGCTGGCGCGGGCGGGGCTGCTCGGCTGAGCGGCCCCGCCCCCGCGCTCAGAGCGTGACCTCGCCCTTCGGGGTGCGGAAGGTGACCGAGACGATGCCCGGGGTGCCGGAGGGCGCGACGTACTCGATGTTCACGTCCTGGACCTGGCCGTCCTCGTCGTCGCCGAGCCACTCGGCGAGGCGCTCGGGGGAGCCGGCGATGTTCAGGCGCTCGATGGTGGCCTGCGGCTCGGCCGCCTGCGAGGGGTGCATGTCCTCCTGACCGTCGGCCCAGCGCAGGATGAACGGCAGCTGCGGGTCCGCGAGGGTTCCCTTGACGCCGATCTGCCGCCAGGACAGCTCCCGGCCGTCCGGGAAGCGACGGTTGCCGGGGACGGCCTCACGGCCGAGGCGGCGCTCGAACCGGCCGATGTCCGTGGTGGCCACCGCCCAGCTCATCCAGCCGCCGCCCTGCTCGGTGCGGGCGCGCACGAGCTGGCCGAACGGCGCGCTGAGGGAGGCCGGGTGGTCCAGGGCCTCGACGACCTCCAGATACTGCCTGCCCGCCATGGGGAACAGGGCGTTCTGCGTGCCGAAGCGGGGGTGGACACCGCCCTTGATCCGCTCGATGCCCAGCGTCTCGGCGATGCGGGCGACCGTGGCGTCCAGGCCCTCGGGGCCGGCGGCGTAGGACACGTGGTCCATGCGACAGGTGTGCACTGCGCTGTTCCTCTCCGTTCCCGGGCTGCCCCGGGGGTTGACCTGGTGCGAGTCGCGGGGCGTCGAGCCCTTGACGGGTCGGGCGCCCCGTGCGGAGAGCGTATCCGCGGGTGACACGCGTGACGAAATCGTGGCGGGGCGGCGGGCTACACTCGGAGGCACGGTCACGAGAGTCAGCAACAGGCCCCGGCATGCTGACCGGCAACCCTCCTTCCGCGGTGGGGTGCCCCGGGTGACGACCAGGCCGGCCCCACAACGGACGCCGGCAAGCGCGGGCCGATCCCACGGCCCCTCTCGACGGCGCCGGGTCATCTCCGGCACCTCGACGACGCCGGTTCCCGGATCGGCACGTCGGCCGGCGGGCGGGGCGGCCGGGTCCGGCCCCTGAACCCCTCAGGAGGGTCCGCCATGACCGACCAGACCACCCCGACCCCCGACGCCTGGGGCTTCTCCACCGCGCAGGTCCACGCAGGCGTCGCCGTCGGCCAGCACGCCTTCGGTGCGACCGCCCTGCCGATCTTCCAGACCACCTCGTACGACTTCCCGTCCGCCCAGGTGGCCGCGGACCGGTTCGCGCTCAAGGACCTCGACCCGCTCTACACCCGCATCGGCAACCCGACGCAGGGCCCGGTGGAGGAGAAGATCGCCGCGCTCGAGGGCGGTGTGGGCGCGCTGCTGCTGGCCTCCGGTCAGGCGGCGACGACGTTCGCGATCCTCAACCTCGCCGGCGCCGGCGACCACGTGGTCGCCTCGGCCAGCCTCTACGGCGGCACGCAGAACCTGTTCAAGCACACCCTCGCCAAGGTCGGCGTCGAGACGACGTTCGTGACCGACCCGGACGACCTCGAGTCCTGGCGCGCCGCCGTCCGGCCGAACACCACGGCGTTCTTCGGCGAGACCCTCGGCAACCCGCGCGGGGACGTCCTGGACGTGCGCGCCGTCGCCGACGCCGCCCACGAGGCCGGCGTGCCGCTGATCGTGGACAACACGCTGGCCACCCCGTACCTGCTGCGGCCCATCGAGCACGGCGCCGACGTCGTCACCCACTCCGCCACGAAGTACCTCGGCGGGCACGCCGCGGCCATCGCGGGCGTGATCGTCGACGCCGGCACGTTCGACTACGCGCAGCACGCCGAGCGGTACCCCGGCTTCAACGAGCCGGACGAGTCCTACCACGGCCTCGTCTACGCGCGGGACCTCGGGGTGGGCTCGCCGCTCGGCGCCAACCTGGCCTTCATCCTCAAGGCGCGCGTGCAGCTGCTGCGCGACTACGGCTCGGCCATCTCCCCGTTCAACGCGTTCCTGGTGAACCTCGGCCTGGAGACCCTGTCCCTGCGCATGGAGCGGCAGGTGGCCAACGCGGCCGCGGTGGCGCGCTGGCTGGAGGGTCGCGACGACGCCGAGCACGTGGTCTACGCCGGCCTGGAGTCCAGCCCGTGGCACGAGCGGGCCCAGCGCTACCTGCCGAAGGGCGCGGGCGCGTTCGTCTCCTTCGAGATCGCGGGCGGCCGCGAGGCCGGGGCCGCGTTCGTGGACGGGCTCACCCTGCACCACCACGTGGCCAACATCGGCGACGTCCGCTCGCTCGTGGTGCACCCGGCCTCCACCACCCACTCCCAGCTCACCGACGACGAGCAGCGCGCCGCCGGCGTCACCCCCGGCCTGGTGCGGCTCTCGCTCGGCGTGGAGGACATCGAGGACATCCTCGCCGACCTCGAACGCGGCTTCGCGGCCGCCGCCCGCCGCGGCGACGACGACGCGGGGGAGCGGGCATGACCGCCGTCGCCACGCGTCCGTCGCGCACCGCGCTGCCCCGCGGCGGCCGCCACCGCCTGCGGGTCGGCGAGCTGCACACCGAGACCGGCGGGCTGCTGCCCGACGTCGAGCTGACCTACGAGACCTGGGGCACCCTCGCCGCCGACGGCTCCAACGCCGTGCTCGTGCTGCACGCCCTCACCGGCGACGCGCACGTGGCCGCGCACGAGGAGGACCCGACGCCGGGCTGGTGGGACGCCCTCGTCGGCCCGGGCCGCGCCGTGGACACGGACCGGTGGTTCGTGGTCGCCCCCGCCATGATCGGCGGCTGCCACGGCTCCACCGGGCCCTCGACGCCCGCGCCCGACGGGCGGCCCTGGGGCTCCCGGTTCCCGTTCCTCACGCTGCGGGACGCGGTCGAGGCCGAGCGGCGCCTGGCCGACCACCTCGGGATCGGCGCCTGGCGTGCCGTGATCGGCGGATCGATGGGCGGGGCTCGCGCCCTCGAGTGGGCCGCGACCCACCCCGCGCGCGTCGCCGGGGTGGGCGTGCTGGCCGCCACCGCGGCCTCCTCCGCCGACCAGATCGCGTGGGGGCAGGCGCAGACCGCGGCCATCCGCCTCGACCCGGACTTCCAGGGCGGCGACTACTACCCCGGCCCCGGCCCCGTGGCCGGCCTGGGCATCGCCCGGCGCATCGCCCACACCACCTACCGCACGGCGGGCGAGCTCGGCCAGCGGTTCGGCCGGGAACCGCAGGGCGTCGAGGACCCGTTCGGCGCCGTCGTCGGGGTGCCGGGCGGGCGCGGGCGCTACGCCGTGGAGTCCTACCTGGACCACCAGGCGGCCAAGCTCACCGACCGGTTCGACGCGAACTCCTACCTCGTGGTCACCGAGGCCCTCATGGGCCACGACGTCGGGCGGGGGCGCGGCGGCGTGGCGGCGGCGCTCGCGGACTACCGGGGCCGGGCGTTCGTGGCCGCCGTCGACTCGGACCGGCTCTACCTGCCGGCCGAGTCCGAGGCGCTCGCGGCGGCGCTGCCCGCGCGGCCGCCGGTGCACACGATCGCCTCGCCCATCGGCCACGACGGCTTCCTCACCGAATACGGCCAGGTGGCCGACACGCTCAAGCGCACCCTCGCCCTCTGAGCTTTCGTTCGGGAAACGGCGGCGTGTCGCGGCACTGTCGTTCGGGAAACGGCCACCGGTCCCCGCCGGCCGGGCTCAGGGCTCGACGATGTCCAGCGGCTCGGTGTGGTCCGAGCCCTGCGGCATCGGCGCGCCGAAGAGCGGCTCGGGGACGGGGCGCTTGGCCGTGACGCCGTCGCCGGAGGAGACGCCGCGGAGGCGGCGGACCACCCACGGCGCCAGGTGCGTGCGCACCCATGCGGCGTCCGACGCGCGGGCCGCGCGCCACGTGCGCGGCGCCGGCGGGGAGAGGCGCAGGTGCTCGAGGCCGTGCTCCACGCCGAGGGTGTCCAGCACCATCGCGGCGATCGTGTGGTGGCCGAGCGCAGAGAAGTGCAGGCGGTCCTCGGCCCACATCTCCCGCCGGGCGAGGTCCTTGAGCGACCACATGTCCGGCACCAGCGCGTCGTGCCGCAGCGCGATGGTGCGCACGTTCTCGTTGTAGATCGCCACGGTGCCGCGGATGCGGCCGATGACGGGCGTGCCCTTCACGTCGGTCGCGTTGAACAGCAGCACGGTGGCGCCGTCGGAGGCCAGGCGTTCGACGACGGCGTCCAACCGGACCGCGATCTCGTCCGGGTCCGCGCCGCGCAGGATGTCGTTGCCGCCCGCACACACGCTGATGAGGTCCGGCCGCAGGGCGAGCGCCGGCTCCACCTGGTCCTCGGCGATCTGGTCCAGCAGCTTCCCGCGGACCGCCAGGTTGGCGTAGGCCAGGTCCTCACCGGGCGGCGTCAGGCGGGAGAGCTCCTCCGCCAGGCGGTCGGCCCAGCCGCGGTGGTAGCCGGGGCGGTCCGGGTCCGGGTCGCCGATGCCCTCGGAGAACGAGTCCCCGATGGCGACGTAGCGGCGCCACGGATGGGCGGCGGGGTCGTCGACCGGGGTCGCGTCGGAGGCGTGCGGAGGCTGGGAGGAGGATGGGTTGCCCACGGGTAGGATTCTGCCCGCGTCGCGCGGGAGGGGTCAACCGCCGGGTGGGGTGACCGCGCCGCTCGCTAGGCTGGCGGGCGTGAACGCGAACCCCACCCCCGCCGTCGAGCCCGTCGTCCGCTGGTCCCGCCCCGAGGGCGAGCGCACCGAGGACCTGCTGATCGTCCTGCACGGCTACGGCGCGAACGAGGACGACCTGTTCGGCCTCGTCCCGCACCTGCCCGAGCACTTCACGGTGGCCGCCGTGCGCGCGCCCCTGCCCCTGCAGCCGGGCTCCCACGCCTGGTTCCCGCTCTCCCAGGACCCCGTCACGGGCGAGCTGGGCTCCACCGCCGAGCCGGTCCGCGAGGCCGTCGAGGCCCTGCACGCCTGGGTGCAGGCCGTGCGCGGGGACTTCCGCACCGTCTCCCTGCTGGGCTTTTCGCAGGGCATGGCGATGGCCACGTCGCTGCTGCGCCTGGACCCGGAGGCCTACGCGTGCACCGTGGCGCTGTCCGGCTTCGTGGTGGACCCGGAGCTCACCGAGCCGCGGCTGCGCGAGCTGTTCACCCGCGACGACGACGTCGCCCGCGTCCGACCGAAGGTCTTCTGGGGCCGCGGCCAGGAGGACCCGATCATCTCCGAGCCCCGGGTCGAGGAGACCCACGCCTGGCTGAACGCCCACGTGGACCTCATGAAGATCGTCTACGCCGGGCTCGGCCACGCGATCAACGAGCAGGAGCTGGGCCACGTGAAGGAGTACCTCGCCCACATGGTGCCGCCCCGCGGCTGACGCACCGGACACGCTCGACGACGGCGCCGCGGCCGCCCGACGGGGCGTCGGCTCAGGCCTGCCCGGCCTGGACGACGAACGCCTCGCCGTTGAACTCGACGACGTCCCCGTCGTGCAGCTGGGCGCCGCGGCGCGTCTCCACCGCGCCGTTGACGGTGACGAGCCCGTCGGTGACGACGTCGCGGGCCATGGCCCCGTCCTCCACGAGGGAGGCGAGCTTGAGCGCCTGGCCGAGGCGGATGGACTCGTCACGGATGGGCAGGGGCTGGGCGTCGGGTGCGTTCGTCTCGGTCATGGTGTCCATCATGGCCGGTAGGCTGGACGGGATCGACCGGCGCGCCGCGCCGGAACGGGCCCGCCGCGTCGAAGGCGGCCGGGTGCCGTCGTCGTCGTGATCCCCTCCCGCCCCGCCGATGAGTACGGAAGTGATGCCCCCATGGCTGCCAAGTCCCCGCTGGACAACGTCATCAACCTCGCCAAGCGCCGAGGCTTCGTGTTCCAGGCCGGTGAGATCTACGGCGGTTCGCGCTCCGCGTGGGACTACGGGCCCCTGGGTGTGGAGCTGAAGGAGAACATCAAGGCGGAATGGTGGAAGACCTTCGTGCGCTCCCGCGAGGACATGGTGGGCCTGGACTCCTCCATCATCCTGCCGCGCGCGGTGTGGGAGGCCTCCGGCCACGTCGAGACCTTCACCGACCCGCTCGTGGAGTGCACCCAGTGCCACAGGCGCCACCGCCAGGACCACCTGCTCGAGGCGTTCGAGGCCAAGAAGGGCCGGCCGGCCGAGGGCATGGCCGAGATCGTGTGCCCGGACTGCGGCACCCAGGGCGCCTGGACCGAGCCGCAGCTGTTCTCGGGCCTGGTCAAGACCTACCTCGGCCCCGTGGACAACGAGGAGGGCCTGCACTACATGCGCCCGGAGACGGCGCAGGGCATCTTCGTGAACTTCCTCAACGTGCTGGGCGCGGCCCGGAAGAAGCCGCCGTTCGGCATCGGCCAGATCGGCAAGGCGTTCCGCAACGAGATCACCCCGGGCAACTTCATCTTCCGCACCCGCGAGTTCGAGCAGATGGAGATCGAGTACTTCGTGCCGCCGGCCGAGGCGAAACAGCACTTCGACCGCTGGGTCGAGGACTGCTGGGACTGGTTCATCGACCTCGGCATCGACCCCGCGCACCTGCGGAAGTTCGACGTCCCCGCGGAGGACCGTGCGCACTATTCGGACGGCACCATCGACCTCGAGTACGACTTCGGCTTCACCGGCGGCGACGGCTGGGGCGAGCTGATGGGCATCGCGAACCGCACCGACTACGACCTGGGCCAGCACACGACGCACTCCGGCACGAAGATGCAGTACTTCGACCAGGCCAACAACGAGCACTACACCCCGTACGTGATCGAGCCGTCCTTCGGCCTGACCCGCGCCATGATGGCGTTCCTCGTGGACGCCTACGCCGAGGACGAGGCCCCGAACGCCAAGGGCGGCGTGGACGTGCGCACCGTGCTCAAGCTGGACCCGCGCCTGGCCCCGGTCAAGGCCGCCGTGCTCCCGCTGTCGAAGAAGCCCGAGCTGCAGCCGGCCACCCAGTCCCTCGCGGCGGAGCTGCGCGGCCTGTGGAACATCGAGACGGACGACTCCGGCGCGATCGGCCGTCGCTACCGCCGCCAGGACGAGATCGGCACCCCGTTCTGCATCACCGTCGACTTCGACACCCTCGAGGACCAGGCCGTGACCATCCGCGAGCGGGACACCATGGCCCAGGAGCGCGTGGCGCTGTCCCAGGTGAAGTCCTACCTGCTGGAGCGCCTGGTCAAGTGAGCGGGGACGTGACGGGAGCGGCCGGGGCCGCGGGACACGACGACGGCGGCGCGCTGTTCGACTCCGCCGCGGTCGCCGGCGGGGAGATCGTGCTGCGTCCCTGGCGGCCCGGGGACGACCTGGCCCTGCTCGAGGTGTGGGGTGACCCGGCCAACGCGCAGCAGCACCAGGACCGGGCGATGCTCGCCGAGGACGCGGAACGGCCCTGGCGCCGCGCGCTCGTGGCCGAGGCCGCCGGCGTGCCGGTGGCGGCCGGCGTCGTCTATGCCTCGTCCGTGCACCCGCGGCGGCTGTGGCTGTACGTCGAGACCGCGGCCGCCGAGCGGCGCCGGGGCATCGGCCGGGCGCTCGTGGCGGCCCTGCGGGGGCTCGCCGCGGAGGCGCACGCCGCCGGCGCCATCCCGACGACCGCGCTGAAGGCCCGATTCGCCAAGGACGCCCTGGTGCCCGGCGTGAGCGGTGCCGACCCGCAGACCGACGCCGAGGGCCCGGCCGGCCAGCCGCCCGTGGACACGGAGGCCGTGCGGTCCCAGACCGCCGCACTGGCCGCCGGCACCGAGGCGTTCCTCGTGGCCGAGGGCTTCACCCCCGTGCAGCGCTCCCGCCGCGTCGCGATCGCCCCGGGGGCCATCGGCCTGCCGGACGTGCGCGGGGAGGAGCACCCGGACGGCGTGGTCCTCGAGGAGGCCTCGACCGGCTCCGTCGAGCTGACGCAGGCGGTCACCGCGTTCTATGACGCCGTGCACGCCTGGGACCCGTCGACCCTGAGCGTCGGGGCCGCCCAGCAGCTGCTGCTGGGCCCGGCCACCGGGGCCGCGGGCGCCGTCGTGCTCCGCGACGCGCCGAAGGCCGAGGGCGGGCGCATCCGCGCGTTCGCGGTGTCCTACACCCCGGAGCGCCAGGACGCGCCGGCCGATGTGCTCGTGGGCTGGGATCCGGAGCTGGGGGAGGAGGACGCGCTGCAGGCCGTGGCCGACCTGCTCGCCCTGCTCGTGGCCCAGTACCCCGTGCAGATCGAGGTGGACGAGGCGATGGCCCCGCTGGAGCGGATCGTGGACGGGCTCATCGGCGGCAACGCGGCGCGGACGCTGGTGGACACGTACGTGTTCGTGGACGACGCGCCGGGCGCGTGAACCGGGCGGCCGTAGCGGACCGCC
This sequence comes from Micrococcus sp. APC 4021, assembly GCF_030407635.1. Taxonomy (NCBI): domain Bacteria; kingdom Bacillati; phylum Actinomycetota; class Actinomycetes; order Micrococcales; family Micrococcaceae; genus Micrococcus; species Micrococcus sp. APC 4021. Next base: position 7,718 of record NZ_JASDCZ010000045.1, on the reverse strand, counting down.
GGCGCACCCGCACCCTGCGGGGCACCGTCCTGGCGGTGGCCCTGCTCAACGGCGCCTACCTGGTGGTCGAGATCATCCTGGCGGTGGGGATCGGCTCGGTGGCCCTCGTGGCGGACTCCGTCGACTTCTTCGAGGACTTCGCCGTCAACCTGCTGATCTTCGTGGCGCTCGGGTGGACGGCGGCCCGGCAGGCGGTCATCGGCAAGGTCATGGCCGGGATCATCGTGCTGCCGGCCGTGGCGGCGCTCGTCATGGCGGCCACGAAGATCGGCGACCCCGAGCCGCCGGCCGCGGGCGTGCTGCTGGGGGCGGCCGTCGGCTCGCTCCTCGTGAACATCGTGTGCGTGGTCCTGCTGGCCCGCGTCCGCGTCGACGGCGGCTCCCTCACCCGGGCGGCCTGGCTCGCGGCGCGCAACGACCTCGTGGCCGGCGTCGTGCTGATCGCCCTGTCCGGGATCACGGTGCTGACGGCGTCGGGCTGGGCGGACATCATCGTGGGCGTGCTTCTCGTGCTGCTCAACGGCTCCGCCGCCAAGGAGATCTGGGAGGCCGCGACCGAGGAGCACCTGGCGGCCCAGGCCCTCGCCGGCGAGGTCGACGACGACTGAGCGGTTCCTACGGGGCGGCGGGCAGCCGGGCGGCGAGCACCGCCCCGACGGCGGCCAGGCCCAGGAACACCGTCAGCGCCGGTGCAAGACCGACGGCGCCGGCCAGCGCCCCGACCGCCGGGCTGAGCCCAACCCCGGCCAGCCGCATGCACCAGCTCGTCACCGCCAGCCCGGTCTGCGGCCGGAGCCCGGGCGCCTCGTCGCCGAGCGCATAGGCCACGGGCACCACCACGGCGCAGCCGAGCCCCGCCAGGGCCAGCCCCGCGAACGCGGCAGGCACGACCACCGGCTCGGGCAGCGGCGCCAGGGCCAGCCCCAGCCCCACGACGACGGCGCCCAGCCCCGCCGTCAGCGCCCCGCGGCGTCCCAGGGCGGCGAGGGTGCGGTCGCCCGCGAGGCGTCCGACGAACTGCGCGCCCAGCAGCGTCGACGCGCCGAGCACCGCCGCGGCCGGATCCAGGCCGCGCTCCGTGATCAGGAACAGGGTGGCCCACGCGTTGCCGAACTCCTCCACGCCGAACCCGGCCATCGCGATCACCACGGCGGGGACGAGCACGGCCACGGCGGCGCGGCGGGGGAGGGCTTGGGCGGCCGGGGCAGGCGGCGTGGACGTCTCCGACGGTGCGGGTGACTGATCCGCGGCGCCGCGGGCGGACGCCGAGTCCACGGGAGCCTCCGCCAGGAACAGGCGCCGGACCCCCAGCAGCACCGCGACGCACACGGCGCCGTTGAGCCCCAGGTGCAGGGCCGCGGGGCCGCCCACGGTGATGACCGCCGAACCGAGCCCGGCACCGGCGGCCGCTCCGAGGCTCCAGCCGGCGTGCATGGTCGTGAGCACGGGCCGGGCCAGCCGGGTCTACACCTGCAGGCCCTGCGCGTTCTGGGCGGTGTCCACGACGGCGTCGAGCACGCCCGAGGCCACGACGAGGCCCGCGAAGACCCACAGCGGCCAGGCCGCGGCCGTGCCCGCACCGTGCCCGGCCCCCGCGCCCGCCCCGGCGATGTCGAGGACGAGACCGGCCGCCGTCGTGAGCAGGGCGATGGCCACGCTGCCGGCGAGCATGACGCGGCGGGCGCCGAACCGGCGCAGGATCGGGGCGGGCAGGGGCCCGGCGAGCGTGCCGCCCACGGCGAGCGCGATGACGAGCAGGCCGAACGCGGCCGGGTCCAGGCCGAACGCGGCCTTGGCCTCCGGGTAGTGCGGGATGAGCGCGCCGAGCAGGGCGCCGTTCGTCGCGAAGGCGGCGGTGACGGCCCAGCGCGCGCGACGGGCTCGGGCGACGCCGTCGTCGGCGGTCGGGAGGTGCGGCGGGGCCTCGCTCATGCATCCCAGCCGAGCAGGCGCCAGACCTCCGCCCAGCCGGCGAAGATCTTCGCGTTGTACTCGACCCCGAGCTGGTTGGGGTTGGCGAACAGGACCCAGTCGGCGGCGGCGACGGCGTCGTCGGCGGCGAGCTTCTCCGCGACCTCCTCGGCGGACCCGGCATAGGTCGGGCCGGAGCGGGCGGCGCCGCCCTCGAGCATGCCGGAGGAGTCGCGCGAAGCCCGCTCCCGGCCGAAGTACAGCTCGTCCTCCCGGTCCTGGATGACGAACGCGGAGCGCGTGACCGCCGTGCGGCCCGGGCCCGTGTGGCCGGCCGCGGCGAAGGCCTCCCGGTAGCGGGCGATCTGGTCGGCCTGCTGCACGTGGAAGGGTCGGCCGTCGTCCTGCAGGAGCAGGGTGGAGGAGAGCATGTTGTAGCCATCCCGCCCCGCCTCGACCGCCGACGGCGTGGACCCCGACCCCCACCAGATGCGGTCCGCGAGCCCGGGGGAGTGCGGCCCGATCCGCAGCGGCTGCGAGCTGTGCGCCCAGCCGGAGGTGAGGTCCGGCGTTGCGATGCCCTCGCCGCGCACGGCCGAGAGGAACCGGCGTCCGCGCTCTCGGGTCACGTCGGCCCAGGTCTGCCCCTCGTCGAGGGCGTAGCCGAACTGCGCCTGGCCGTCGAGGGCGGCCTCGGGTGAGCCGCGGGAGACGCCGAGCTCGAGCCGGCCGCCGGAGATGAGGTCCGTGGTGGCCGCGGCCTCGGCCATGTACAGGGGGTTCTCATAGCGCATGTCGGGCTTGTGGCGTTGGTGCGACCGGCTCTGCCGTTTACAGGTACCGGCAGACCTGGTCCGCGCTGCACGAGTCGGGGTCGGGCTGCGCGGCGTCGCGTCTGAGCTCGGTGATGGTGTCGCGCAGCGCGGCGAGCTGGGCGATCTGCTGCTCGATCTCGGCGAGGCGTGCGTCGAGGAGGTCGCGCACGTGCTCGCAGGGAGCAGCGCCGTCGTCGCGGATGTCGAGGATCTGGCGGATCTGGGCGAGGGTGAGGCCCGCGGCCTGGCCGCGGTGGACGAAGTCGATCCGGGCGGCCGTCTCGGGCGCGTAGTCGCGGTATCCGGACGGCGTGCGCTCGGCCGGCGGCAGCAGGCCCTGCTCCTCGTAGAACCGCAGCGTCTTCGCCGTCGTTCCCGCCCGCTCGGCGAGTTCCCCGATGCGCATCGCAGGCCCCCTCTTCTTTCGGCAGAAGTCCTCTTGACCTTCCCCTGCACTGGAAGGTCCAGTATGGCTGAGACAGACCGGAAGACCAAGTGTTGACAGGAGCTGCGATGCCCACGAAGTACGACCTCGCCATCATCGGATCGGGCGGTGGTGCGTTCGCCGCCGCGATCCGCGCGACCACGCTCGGCAAGTCGGTGGTGATGATCGAGCGCGGGACGCTGGGCGGCACCTGCGTGAACACCGGCTGCGTGCCGTCGAAGGCCCTGATCGCCGCGGCCGACGCACGGCACTCCGCGGCCGACGCCGCCGACCGGTTCCCGGGGATCGCGACGACGGCGGGGCCGGTGGACATGCCCGCCCTGATCGCCGGGAAGCAGGCGCTGGTCGAGTCGCTGCGGGGCGAGAAGTACGCCGACGTCGCCGACTCCTACGGGTGGGCCGTCCGCCGCGGCGACGCCGCGTTCGCCGGCACCCCCGACGCTCCGGTCCTCCAGGTCGCCGGGGACGACGGCAGCACCGAGACGATCGAGGCCGGGCACTTCCTGGTGGCGACCGGCTCTCGGCCGTGGGCCCCGCCGATCGACGGCCTGGACGAGACCGGGTACCTGACCTCGACCACGGCGATGGAGCTGACCGAACTCCCTGAGTCCCTGCTCGTGCTCGGCGGCGGCTACGTCGCCCTGGAGCAGGCGCAGCTGTTCGCCCGGCTCGGCTCCCAGGTCACCGTGCTGGTCCGGTCCCGGCTCGCGTCGAAGGAGGAGCCGGAGGTGTCCAGGACGCTGGAGGAGGTGTTCGCCGACGAGGGCATCCGGGTGGTCCGCCGCGCGCTGCCGACGCGGGTGTCCCGCGACGCCGCGACCGGGCAGGCCGTCGTCACCGCGGACGTCGCCGGGGGGCGGGAGGAGTTCCGCGCCGACCAGGTGCTCGTCGCCCTCGGACGACGACCGGTCACCGACGGGCTCGGCCTCGACAGGGTCGGGGTCGAGACCGGGGACCTCGGCGAGGTGGTCGTCTCCGACCGGATGCAGTCCTCCCACCCGCGGATCTGGGCCGCGGGCGACGTGACCGGCCACCCCGAGTTCGTCTACGTCGCCGCCCACCACGGCACCCTCGTCGCCGAGAACGCGTTCGCCGACGCCGACCGGGCCGTGGACTACGCCCGACTGCCGAGGGTGACGTTCACCGGCCCGGCGATCGGCGCGGTCGGGATGACCGAGAAGGACGTCGTCGCCGCCGGGATCCGCTGCGACTGCCGCGTCCTGCCGCTGCACCACGTGCCCCGCGCACTGGTCAACCGCGACACCCGCGGCTTCGTCAAGATCGTCGTGGACGCCGACACCGGGAAGATTCTCGGCATCACCGCCGTCGCCAAGGACGCCGGCGAGCTCGCCGCCGCCGGGGTCCACGTGCTCGGCAAGACGGTCGCCGAGGTCGCCGACGCCTGGGCCCCCTACCTGACCATGGCCGAGGGCATCCGGATCGCCGCCAAGGCCTTCACCACCGATCCGTCGCTCCTGTCGTGCTGCGCGTGAACGCGCACGCAGACAATCGGGGGGAACGCTCAGCTGGGAGAGGAACAGACGATGAGCGGCGATAAGGACCACGACTCGCATCGCGCGGGCGTGCTTGTCGGTGCTGGGACGGGCTTGCTCCTGTTGGCATGCTGCGCGCTTCCGCTGCTGATCTGCTGCGGCCTGCCTCTCCTCGCCGCGGGCGGAGCCCTCGCAGGTATCGGAGGTTTCCTCGGCAACCCTTGGCTCATCGGTGCCGGGATCGCAGTCGGGGTGGCCGTCACAGCGGCGATCGTCCTCCGGCGACTGCGGCGGCACCGACGTCGCTCGACCGGCTGCTGCGGCAATCGTTCGACTACTGACCGGGGTCAGTAGTTCGAGTGGCTCCAGTCATCGTCGCCAGTTCGGCCACGTCGGCATCCCGCGACCCTTCCAGGTCTCCACGAGGCCAGCAACCCAGCGGACGGACGCGAAGACCCCGTAGCCGGCCGCCGCGAGGCCCGCGGCGATCACGAGCCAGCGCCCGATCCCGAGCCACACGCTACCGTCCACGTCCAGCGCCCACTGAGCGCCTGTGATGAGCCCAGCGATGCCCATCCAGAGCCCGGCGACGACCACCACCACCGGCAGGAGTGCGAGGCACATCGCGGCGGCGGCCGACCAGAGCTGACGGGCCTCCAGCTTCGCCGTGGCAGCGATGATCCGCTCGGCGCGCTCGTTCGATGCGTCGAGGTTTGCCGCGATCGTGGCAGACGCCTCCCCGGCGACCTGTTCGACGGCCTTCACGACTCGCTCCTCGGTGCGCTTTTCGATCCGCTGCACCGCGCCGCCGACCTGGCTGACGAGCTTCTGGTTCGCCGCGGCCTGCGCCTTGAGCCCCTCAATCGCCGATGCCGTAGCCGCGTGATTCCTCTGCGCCTCCGCGACCAAGCTCTGCGACGCGGCGTTCAAGCTCTCGCCGTTGAGACTCTGCGCGAACTCGCCGAGCGTGCTCGCGATCTCGTTCAGCCTGCTCTCGATACTCGCGATCCTCGCGGACGCGTCGCTGGAGGGCGAGGAGGTCGACGCCGAGGCCGTGATCCGCTCCAGCCGCCTCGTCGTCTCCTCGTCCATGACCTTCACGAACCCTGCGAGCTTCTTCTGCTGCTCGGCCAGCCGGTCGAGCCTCGCGTTCTGCGCCTCGACGGCGGCGAGGATCGAGGTCAACGCCTCCATCGTCTCCGGACTGTCGAGCTGCTGCTGCGATCCGCTCTGCGCGTTCTGCTGCTTCAGCCTGTCGAGCGCTGCGCTCATGTTCCTGCTCCTCCTGCTGCTGGTGATAGTCGAAGAACGCCTGCGCGCCCTCCGGGGTGAAGTCCGCCGAGAGTGCGCTCGCGCGCTTGCGGCGCTCGGCGCGTCCGGACTCGCCGCGGCGGTCCTCGATGTAGAGCGTCCAGGTCTCCTGCCCGGCGCGCTTGCCCTTCTTGCTGACGGGGCTGTGCAACCGCATCCGCGGCACCCGCTCCCCGTCATCGCCGAGCTGCTGGTTCTGCTCCTCGATCACCGCTTCGAGACCGGCCTTGTCCACCGCACGGGGATCAGCCAGGGCGGCGCTCATCCGGTCGCCCATCTCGCGGTCGAGCCCGCCCTCGGCGAAGTCCTCGCGGCGCAGCTCCCAGTCCTTCGGCGCGTGCTCCAGACGCTTCACGACCGAGAGACCGTGCTCGCGCATGAGCTCGTCGTTCGCTGACTGAACGCCCCGCTGGTTCCCGGCCTTGCGGTCGTGGAACGTGCGATAGTCCGAGAGCGCCTTCCCCGTCCGATTGCTGTGGTTGATGACCAAGATGTGGTTGTGCGGCTTCTTCCCGCGTCCGTCCACATGGCTCACCACGAGGCAGTCCGCGTTGGGGTGCATCTTCTTCGCGAGCTGGTAACCCAGATCGTTCACCCGCTGCACGTCCTCAGGATTCTTTGGGTCGAACTCGTCGTCGCTGAACGACTGCCTGTAGTGCAGCGCCTCGACGTCACGCTTCGTGTTCTGGGTGAGCGCGCGGGCGCGCGCCGAGAACGCGCCGGGGCCTCCCGGCACGTCGCCCGTGATCGCGACGCCGCGCTCGTCCTCCTTGCCCCGGATGTAGCGCTCGGTGTCGGCGGCGTTGGCGCTCGGACTGTAATGCGTCGTGCTCATGAGGCCGCCCGATCCCCGAGCAGCGCGCGGACCTCGTGCAGCAGCTCGATCAGCTCGGGCACCTCCGCCGACAGCGCCACCGGCTCACCCGCGCGAGCACGGCGGTCCAGGTCGTTGACGTTGATCGCGAGCGGGCGCACCTGGGCGGCCAGCTCCCGAGCATCAGCAGACGCCTGCACGCGCTCCTCGACCCCGAGCAGCTGCGCGGCCACGGCGGCATCCAGCTCCTCGCTCCGAGAGGCGTGCAGGGCATCGCGCACGACGGTCCGCACCCACGTGCTCGGAGCCAGCCCGAGCCGCTTCGCACGAGTGCGAAGCGCCGCGAGCGTGGCGTCATCGAAGCGGGTGTCGAGCCTCCCGCCGCCCCCACGACGACGCTTCGCGCCGCCGTGACTCTGGCGCACAGCCTCCGCATCAGCCCGACCGGTGTTCACCTGGGAGTCGGTCTGCTGCTCCACCTGTACGCCAGAGTGGCAAGCAGTAGCCGTGTCGGACGTTTCGCTGGCGCTCATGTCCTCCCCGGCTGCTTGCGAGGGGCCTCCGGCCCCCTCGACCCCCTGGAAGAGCGCATCGCGTTCGGTGCTCATGCGGCACCTCCGATCAGCGCCAGCGGCACGTCAGGGCTCCGCACCGCGAGCCCACCCAGCAGCTCAGCAACCGCGCCCTCCGCATCATGTTCGGCCGAGGTCTCCGGGCCGTAGGTCAGTTCCCGCGACCCGACGTTCTGGTGGTACGCGTTGCCGTACATACCGGGCGTGTGCGCGGCGGTCGGAACGCTGCACTGGTGCCACTCGTAGGGCTCGATCTTCCCGATGTGCTGCACGAGGTAACGGTCAAGTCCCTGGAAGTGGTGTAACCGTCTTCGAGGTTGTAGGGGGCTTGTACCTGTCAGGTCTGCAGGGTCGGCA
>NZ_JASDCZ010000044.1:0-16866 GCF_030407635.1 Micrococcus sp. APC 4021 | reverse complement strand
GGCCGGCCGGGACACCGAGCAGTTCTACGCGGACTCGCGCTCGGGCGAGTTCTGGATCGGCCCCCGTCCGACCCTGGCCGGCCTGGCCGCCCGCACGGGTCTGCGCACGGCGGGGCTCGAGGAGCTCGAGTCCGCCGTCACCAAGAACGTGGCCGCGGACGGCACCGCGGTGCGGCTGCTGGCCGAGACCGACCAGGACGTGGACGCCCTGCTGGCCGCCGTCCGGACCGAGGCCGGCGTGGACCTGGCCGCCGCGGCCGAGGCCGACGCCCAGACCGCCGAGTTCCTCTCCGAGCTGCGCCTGGTCAAGGACGCGTGGGAGATCGAGCGGATGCGCGCCTCGGTGGCCGCCACGATCGCGGGCTTCGAGGACGTCGTGCGGGCCCTGCCGCGCGCCGTGGGCCACGACCGCGGCGAGCGCGTGGTCGAGGGCGCCTTCTTCGCCCGCGCCCGCCTCGAGGGCAACGACCTGGGCTACGACACGATCGCGGCCTCCGGCAACAACGCCACGATCCTGCACTGGATCCGCAACACGGGCGCCGTGCGCCCGGGTGAGCTGCTCCTGCTCGACGCCGGCGTCGAGGACGACTCCCTCTACACCGCGGACATCACCCGCACCCTGCCCGTGTCCGGCACGTTCACGGACGTGCAGCGCCGCATCTACCATGCGGTCCTCGACGCCGCGGACGCCGCCTTCGCGATCGTGCGCCCCGGCATCCGGTTCCGCGAGCTCCACGCCGAGGCCATGCGGGTGCTCGTCGACCGCCTCGACGGCTGGGGCCTGCTGCCGGTCTCGGCCGAGGTCGCGCTCTCGGACGAGGGCCAGCACCACCGGCGCTGGATGCCCCACGGCACCTCGCACCACCTCGGCCTCGACGTGCACGACTGCGCGCAGGCCAAGCGCGAGCTCTACCTGGACGGCGTGCTCGAGCCGGGCATGGTCTTCACGATCGAGCCGGGTCTGTACTTCAAGGAGGAGGACCTGGCCGTCCCCGAGGAGTACCGCGGCATCGGCGTGCGCATCGAGGACGACATCCTCGTGACCGAGGACGGGGCCGAGAACCTCTCCGCGGCCCTCCCCCGCACCCCGGACGAGATCGAGGCCTGGATGGCGCGGCTCCAGGCGTGATCCGGCGCGGAGGGCGCCCCTAGGGTTCGGACCATGGGTATCGACCTGACCACCGAGCTCACCGCCCTCCGCGACCGCCTCCTCTCCGCCGAGGCGGAGCACGCCGACCTCATCTCCCGCGTCCGGGAGCGCCACCGGGCCTCGGCCCGGAACCTCGTGCACTACGTCGCCCTGCGCGGCACCGACCTGCGGCCCCTGCAGGAGGCGCTGAGCGACGCCGGCCTGTCCTCGCTGGGCCGCATGGAGGCCGGCGTGCTGGGCCACGTGGACGCGGTGCTGGCCGCCGCCCGCGCGCTCGACGGCGACCCCGCCCCCGCGCCCGAGGACGACGCCCTGACCTCCGCCGAGGGCCGCGCCATCCTCGCCCGCAACGCGGCGAGCCTGCTCGGTCCGGCCCGCGACGACCGGGACGCGCGCATCATGGTGACCATGCCCTCCGAGGCCGCCACGGACCCAGAGCTCGTGACCCGGATCGCCGAGGCCGGCATGGACCTGGCGCGCGTGAACTGCGCCCACGACGACGAGCAGGCGTGGGCCGCCATGATCGCGGCGGTCCGCCGGTGCGCCGGGGCGGGCCGGCCCGCACCCCTGGTCGCGATGGACCTGGCCGGGCCGAAGGTGCGCACCGGCCCCATCGAGCCGGGCCCGCGCGTCGTGAAGGTGAAGCCCGCCCGGGACCCCTCCGGGACCGTCACCGAGCCCTCCCGCGTGTGGCTCGCCGCCGGGACCCACGACGCCGTGGCCACAGCGGACCGGCCGGACGGCGCCGTCGTCGTGCCGCTCGCGGACCCGGAGGGGAAGACCCTGGCGGTCCTGCAGCGCGGCGACGAGATCGAGCTGACCGACGCGCGTGGCGCTCACCGCAGGCTCGAGGTCGAGCAGGTGGACGGCGAGGGCGTGCTCGTGCAGGCGGACAAGACGGTCTACTGGGCGACGGGCACGGCGCTGACGACGCCGCACGGTCCGCTCGAGGTCGGGCCGCTGCCCCCGCTCGAGCAGTCCATGCGCGTGCACGAGGGCGAGGAGATCGTGCTGGCCCGCTCGCTCGAGCCGGTCCCCGCGGTCGACACGCCGCCCTACCGGATCGGCCTCACCCTGGCGCAGGCGTTCGCGGACGCGGCGGTCGGCGACCGGGTCTCCCTCGACGACGGACGGATCGGCGCGCGGATCACAGCGGTGTCCGCCGACGAGATCACCCTCGAGGTGACCCAGGCCGGCCCTCGCGGGGCGAAGCTCAAGGCGGAGAAGGGCGTGAACTTCCCGGACACGCACCTGGCCATCCCGGCCCTCACGGACGAGGACCTCGCCCACATCCCGTTCGCGGCCCGCCACGCGGACATGGTGAACATGTCCTTCGTCCGCTCGGCCGAGGACGTGGCCCAGCTGATCGACGCGCTCGAGGCCGAGGACGCACCGGACGTGGACATCACGCTGAAGATCGAGACGGTGGAGGCCTTCCGGCAGCTGCCGCGGATGCTGCTCGAGGCGATGCGCTGGCGGGACGTCGGGGTGATGATCGCCCGTGGCGACCTGGCGGTGGAGGCCGGCTTCGCACGCATGGCCGAGCTGCAGGAGGAGATCCTGTGGCTGTGCGAGGCCGCGCACGTGCCCGCGATCTGGGCCACCCAGGTCCTCGAGTCCCTCGCCAAGACCGGCCTGCCCTCACGGGCGGAGATCACGGACGCCGCGATGGCGCAGCGGGCCGAGGCCGCGATGCTGAACAAGGGCCCGTACATCGACCGCGCCGTCACCGTCCTCGGCGACATCCTGGGCCGGATGCACGGTCATGCGAGCAAGAAGCGCGACATGCTCCGGCGACTCGAGTCCTGGTCCCTCTGACGGGGCTCAGCCGCGCGGCTCGTCCTGGGGCCGGGGCGGGTGGCCGCCGCGCGCCTCGATGAGCTTGGCGACCTCCTCCGGGGGCAGGGTCACGCCGTAGGAGCGGTCCAGGCCGGTGGGCGCGGGGTCCGCCTCCGGAGTGGGCCGGGCCGACGCCTCGGGCCCGCCGGGGGCCGGCGCCGCGTGGGACCCGCCCGACGACGGCGCGGCGGCCGGGGTGGCCTGCACGGACCCGCCCCCGGCCTCCTCCGCGGCGGGCGCGGGCGCCGGCTGCGGGGCCGGCTGCGGCGTCGGGGCCGCGGCACCGCCCAGGCCCAGCTCCTGGCGGGCGCGGGCGGCGTGGTCGAACGCGACCACGAGGTCGAAGGCCGTCGGCACGACGGCCTGCGAGGACGCGAAGCCGTGCTGGCCCCGACGCATCGCGAAGCCGATCACGCCGAAGATCAGCCACACCGCCAGGCCCAGCAGCATGGAGGTGAGGATCTGCCCCGGGCCGGCCTCGGGGGCCAGCAGGTAGAGGAACACGCCGATCAGTCCACCGAAGAACACGCCGCGCACTCCCGCGGACAACGCCACCTGGGCGTAGTTCAGCCGGCCGCGCACCCGCTCCACGACCCGCAGGTCCTTGCCCACGATCGACACGGCGCTCACGGGGAAGTCCGTGGCGGCGAGGCGGTCCACCTGCTCGCGCGCCTGCGCGTAGGTGGCGTAGGTGGCCAGCAGCTCTCCGCGGGGCAGGCCCTGCTCGGCGCCGGGCTGAGGGTTGGACATCATGAACGACATGGACCCATTGTGCCCGGCCCGGCGCCCGGGCGGGCGGCGGTCCGCCGTCCGCGGACACGGAGCCGCGGCCCGGCACGCCGTAGGCTGGGTCGGTGAGCTCCCCCAAGATCTTCGTGGCCCGCCTGCTGGGCCTGGACGTCTTCGACCCCCTCGGCGACCGCCTGGGACGGCTGCGCGACGTCGTCGTGCTGGACCGCGGCCCCGCCGCAGCCCCGTTCGCCACCGGCCTCGTGATCGAGGTCCCCGGCAAGAAGCGCGTCTTCGTCCCGATGACGCGGGTGACGTCCATGGACTCGGGCCGGATCATCACGACCGGGCTGATCAACCTGCGCCGGTTCTCCCGCCGTGGCGCCGAGCAGATGGTGGCCGCCGACCTCTTCGACCGGAAGGTGCGCCTCTCCGACGGGTCGGGCGAGGCCTTCCTGGAGGACATCGGGCTGGAGCAGCAGCGCAACGGCGACTGGCTGGTCTCGGACCTGTACGTGCGCCGCATCGTCGGCCGCGGCCCCTTCGGCCGCGCCCAGCGGGGCGAGCACCTCCTGCTGAACTGGGACGAGGCCCGCTGGACGGCGCAGGCCGACCCGCAGGGGGCCACGAGCTTCCTCGCCGCGCACGAGGACCTCAAGCCCGCCGACCTGGCGGACATGCTCCACGACATGTCGGAGAAGCGCCGCGTCGAGGTCGCCAGCGAGCTGCAGGACGAACGCCTCGCGGACGTGCTCCAGGAGCTGCCCGACGACGACCAGGTGCAGATCCTCTCCCAGCTGGACATCGACCGCGCCGCCGACGTCCTGGAGGAGATGGACCCGGACGACGCGGCGGACCTGCTCCACGAGCTGCCCGACTCCCAGCAGGAGCTGCTGCTCGAACGCATGGAGCCGGAGGACGCCGAGGACGTCCGGCGCCTGCTCGAGTACGAGGAGGGCACCGCGGGCTCGCTCATGACCCCCGTGCCGGTCATCCTCCCCCCGGAGGCCACCGTGGCCGAGGCCATGGCGACCATCCGACAGCAGGAGATCTCCCCCGCGCTGGCCTCGCTCGTGATCGTGGCCCGGCCGCCGTTGGAGACGCCGACGGGCCGGTTCCTCGGCGTCGTCCACTTCCAGCGCCTGCTGCGGTACCCGCCGCCGGAGGCGATCGGCAACATCATGGACAAGGACCTCGAGCCCGTCTCGGACCTCGCCCCCATCGCCCACGTGACCCGCGAGCTCGCGACCTACAACCTCACGTGCATCCCCGTGGTGAACGAGCAGGACCGCGTCGTCGGGGCCGTGAGCGTGGACGACCTGCTCGACCACATCCTGCCCGACGACTGGCGGGCCATGGACCTCGACGACGCCGAGACCCGCCCCGCAACCTGACCCCCGCGGCCCGCCGCCGCACGACACCGGAGGTGTGAGCATGACCCAGACCGCGCGAGACCTGCGCCCGGGCCGCGGCACCGGCCTGGACACCCCGCTGAGCGCCAGCGGGCGCCGCGTGCCCCGGCTGGCCCCGAACCCGGACGCCTTCGGCGAGGCCACCGAGGGCATCGCCCGCTTCATGGGCACCCCGCAGTTCCTCGTCTGGATGACGCTGTTCTGCGCCGCCTGGCTGGGCTGGAACACGTTCGGCCCGATGGAGTGGCGGTTCGACTCCGCCGAGCTCGGCTTCACCGCGCTCACGCTCATGCTCTCCCTCCAGGCGTCCTACGCCGCACCCCTGCTCCTGCTGGCGCAGAACCGCCAGGACGACCGGGACAAGGTCGCGCTGCGCGAGGACCGTGACCGCGCCGAGCGCAACCTCGCCGACACCGAGTTCCTCACCCGCGAGATCGCCGGTCTGCGGCTGGCCGTCCAGGAGGTCGCCACGCGCGACTTCGTGCGCGGCGAGCTGCGCGGCGTCCAGGACGACCTCAGGGACGACCTCCGCGAGGCGCTGCGCGCCGAGCTGCGGGAGGAGATCCGGGAGGAGATCCGGGAGGAGCTGCGCGCCGGCCTCCCGGGCGCCGAGGCCCAGCCCCGCAAGAACAAGAAGACCAAGGGCCGCGGCCGGGATGCGCGGCGCGGCGACGCCGGCGCCGAGCCCACGACCACCACGCTCGCCACCCTCGCGGCCCAGGAGGCCCGCGAGGCCGGGGGGTCCGGTCCGGCGGCCGGTCCCGCCGACGGTGCGGGCCCGGTGGACGGGGGCGGCCGATGAGCGCCCTGGGCCTGCCCGTGCCCGAGGTCCGCACCGACCTCGAGCGCCGGGTGCTGGAACGGCTCGCCACGGTCCAGGACCCCGAGATCCGCCGCCCGATCACCGACCTCGGCATGGTGGAGTCGGTCGTGGAGACCGCCCCGGGCGTCGTCGAGGTCGCGGTCCTGCTCACGATCGCCGCGTGCCCCCTGCGCGGGACGATCCAGACGGACGTGGCCGCCGCCGTCGCCGTCGTGCCCGGCTGTGAATCCGTGGACGTTCGCGTCGGGGTCATGGAGCCCGAGCGCCGCCTGGCGCTGCAGGACGCCCTGCGCGCGACTCGGCCGACGAACCCGTTCGGGGAGGGGACGCTCACGCGCGTCCTCGCGGTGGCCTCGGGCAAGGGCGGCGTGGGCAAGTCCTCGGTCACGGCCAACCTCGCGGTCGCGCTCGCCGCGCGCGGGCTCGCCGTCGGCCTGATCGACGCGGACGTGCACGGCTACTCCATCCCCGGGCTCCTGGGCGTGACCGGCACCCCGACGAAGCTGGACCGGATGATCCTGCCCCCCGTGGTGCGGGACGTGAAGGTCATCTCGATCGGCATGTTCCTCGACGCGGACCGGCCGGTGGCCTGGCGCGGGCCGATGCTGCACCGCGCGCTCGAGCAGTTCGTCACGGATGTGCACTGGGGCGACCTGGACGTCCTGCTCGTGGACCTGCCCCCGGGCACCGGGGACATCGCGATCTCGACGGCGCAGCTGCTGCCCGCCTCGGAGCTGCTCGTGGTGACCACGCCGCAGCACGCCGCCGCGCAGGTGGCCGCGCGCGCCGGTCAGCTGGCGGAGCAGACGGGCCAGACCGTGGCCGGGGTCGTGGAGAACATGGGGCCGATGACCCTGCCAGACGGCACCGTCCTGGATGTGTTCGGGACCGGCGGCGGCGCCGAGGTGGCGGAGCGGCTGTCCGGGGTGCTGGACACGCAGGTGCCGCTGCTGGGCACCGTTCCCCTGGACCCGGCGCTGCGCGCGGGCGGCGACGCCGGCGAACCCGTGGTGGTGTCCGCGCCGGAGAGCCCCGCGGGCCGGGCGCTGACGCAGATCGCGCAGCGGGTGGCCGTGCGACCGCGCGGGCTGGCCGGGCGGCGCCTTCCGGTCACCCCGCGCTGACCTCGGGTGCCGGCGCCCCGGCCGGCGCGCGCGACGGCGTCAGGTCGCGTCGACGTCGAAGGGGGCGGGTGCCAGCCCGAGCAGCTCGAGGGGGTCCGGTTCGGTCTCGACGGCGGCAGGGCGCTCCTCGGTGAGGGCCTCGGCGCGGCCGGAGGCCATCAGGGCTGCGGCGGCACCGCCCACGGCTGCCGCCCCCGCGGCGGGCTCGGTCGACCGGGTCTGTGCGGCGGCGGCGCCGGACTCCGCGGCGGCGGTGCTGCCGGCCCCGGCGGGGCGGCGGAAGAGCGTGCGCGGATCCATGTCCGTCAGGTCTTGGCGGGTGAGGCCGCCGTGCACGTCCTCGGCGCTGATGCCCGTCGCCTGCGCCGCGCGGGACGCGGGCGTGGACGAGCCGCCGGCGGGCTCGCGGAGCGCGTCGCGGATGATGCGGCGCGGGTCGTACTGGCGGGGGTCGTACTTGCGCCAGTCCACCTCGTCGAAGTCCGTGCCGGTCTCCTCCTTGAACTGCGCCTTGGCACCCTCGGCCTTGTCGCGCATGACGCGCAGCCAGTCGGTGAAGGCGCGCGTGTACTCGGGGAGCTTCTCCGGCCCGAGGATGACGATCGCGAGCACCGCCAAGATGATGAACTCGCTGCCGTTGATACCAAACACCCTCCGAACTCTACTAGAGCGGCACCGCCCCACAGCCCGGAGCCGCGGGGGCGGGGCGGCTCAGCCGCGGGGGCGCGGCACGGCGTCCGCGATGCGTTCGAGGCCTCGCTCCAGGCGCTCCTCGACGGCGTCTCCGCCGCCCAGCTCGAGCACCCGTGCCCGCTCGGAGACCAGCAGGTGGGTGAGGACCGCGTCGGCGCGCTCGTCCGGCAGGCTGGCCTCCACGCGGTAGGAGGCCTGCGGCGTGGTCAGCTCGGCCGTCCAGCCGTCCTGCTCCCCCGCCGGGACGATCCGGTAGACGCCGCCGCCGGCCAGCCGACGCTCCTGCACCCCCGTGCTCAAGGGCGCGGTCGAGGCACAGCCCTTCGGGGTGGCTCCCACGATCCGGGGTCGGCACTCACGGACGGTCACGGTCGGCTCGTCCCGGCCCCAGCCGACGACGACCTCCACGTCCTCGGCCGTCTGGGCGGTGTCGACGGTGAGCGGCTCCAGGCCGGCCCCCACGAGGGAGGGCACCGTCCAGCCCTGACCCCGCAGCTCCGCGACGGTGCCGCGCCGGTCCGTCGACGCGGTCCCGGCTGCCGGCAGGGCGACGGTGTCCGTCGGGGTCGGGGCCGTGCGCACGGCCGCGGTGCGGGGCGCGCCGGCCACCCAGACCGCGGTGAACAGCCCGCCGAGCAGGACGACGAAGGTGAGCAGCCCCACCACCAGGCGGCCGGAGACGCCGCGGGCGCGCAGCACCGGGGCGACGACGGCGCCGGCCGGACGCTGGTGCACCGTGCGGGCGGCGTCGAGCACGCGGGCCCGGGCCTGGACGGTGGCGCGGCACTCGGGGCAGCGGTCCAGGTGGCGGGCGATGCGCGCCCGGGACGCGGCGGGGAGGGAGCCCTCGAGGTAGGCGTCCATGTGGCGCTGGGTGTGTCGACGTCCCATGCGGCCACCTCCTCGGTCCTCGCGTCCTCGGTCCGGCGAACGGCCTCCCGCACGGCGGGAGCCGGTTCGTGCCGTGTCCCATCATCGGCCCGCCTCCTGGGAGAACACTGGGTCGCGGCCGCGTGCCGGCCCGTACACTGGCCCGCGTCGCCCGTGCCGCGGGCGAGGTCCCGCCGTCGTCGTCCCGGAGTCACCCATGAGCGCCCTGCAGCCCCAGCCCACCGACAAGCACGCGTCCTGGGCCTGGTCGGAGAGCCGGGCCACCGAAGACGACGTCGTCCTGCGCGCCCGCGAGCGCGCCGCCGAGCTGGACGTGCCGCCGGTGAGCGAGGGGACGGCGGCCCTGTTGACGGTGCTGGCGGCCACACGGGCCCCCGCGGCGGTCGTGGAGGTGGGCACGGGCGCCGGCGTCTCGGGTCTCGCCCTGATGCGCGGTCTGCCCGAGCGCACGGTCCTCACCACCGTGGACCCGGACGCGGAGGCACAGCGCGCGGCCCGCGAGGCGTTCTCGGAGGCCCGCCTGCCCACGAGCCGCACCCGCATGATCACGGGGCGCTCCCGGCTCGTCCTCCCCCGGCTCACGAGCGGCGCCTATGAGATGGTCCTGGTGGACGGGGACCCGGCCGCACGTCAGTTCGACGTCGAGCAGGCCGCGCGCATGCTCGCCCCCGGCGGCGTGCTCGTCGTGGTGGACGCCCTCGACGGCGACCGCGTTCCCCGGCCCGCCGTGCGCGACGAGTCCACCGTGTCCGCCCGGGCGGTGGACCGCCTCATCCGGGAGGACGAGCACTGGCTGTCCGCCGTCGTCCCCTCCGGCACGGGCGTGCTGATCGCGGTGCGCCGCTGATCCGCGGCGTCGCCGGGGACGCGGACGCCCCGCGCACCGTGACGGTGCGCGGGGCGTCCGCGTCGAAGGGGTCCGGGCTCAGGCCTGGATGACGCCCTCGAGGCACTCCTTGAGCTCGCGGGCCTCGTCCGCGTTGATCTCCAGCACGAGACGGCCGCCGCCGTCGATCGGCACGCGCATGATCAGGCTGCGCCCCTCCTTGGTCACTTCCATGGGACCGTCCCCGGTGCGGGGCTTCATGGCGGCCATTGCGACTTCCCTTCTGGATGATGTTCCCGTCACGGCGTCCGGCGACCGCGGGAGCGGGCACTGTCCGGACGCCTCCGGCGCCCCCGCACGCGAGCGTGCGCGAGGCCGGTCACATCACCATTATCGCGGATTCCGCGTGCTCGCGCCAAACGATGGCCTGCACCGAGCCCGGCCCGCGACTCAGGCACGCCCCGCCGGATCGCTCCGGGACGGGTCGGCGGCCTCGAGCTCGGCCAGCCGGGCCCGCAGTGCGGCCGCCTCGTCCTCGCGCTGCGCGAGGGCGTCCCGCAGCCGCAGCAGGACGGCGTCCACCTGGTCCCGCTGGTAGCCGGGCACCGCGACGGCCAGCCGCAGCAGGTCGACATCCGCCGCGCGCGGCCGCTCCGGCAGCAGCACGGGGTGCCCCGGCGTCCGCCCGGCCGGGTCGTCGGCCCGGAGCGTGAGCCGGCCCGCGAGGGCGGCGGCCAGGGCCGCCAGCACGACGACGAGCACGGCCACGAGAACGATCCCCTGCGGCCCGCTCACGCGTCGGCCCTCCCCGCCGAGCGGAGCACGCACGCGACGGCCTCCTCGGCCGTGTCCACGAGCTGGACGAGGTCCGGGTCCTCGGGCGAGATCATGCCGCGCTCCACGAGCGTGCCGCGGATCCAGTCCACGAGCGGGCCCCAGAAGCCGCGGTCCACGAGGACCACGGGGAAGCGGGTGACGGTGCCGGTCTGCACGAGGGTGAGGGCCTCGAAGAGCTCGTCCAGGGTGCCGAGGCCGCCGGGCAGCACGATGAACCCCTGCGCGTACTTGAGGAACATGACCTTGCGGACGAAGAAGTAGCGGAAGTCCACCCCCACGTGCACCCAGGGGTTCAGACCGGTCTCGAACGGCAGCTCGATGCCCAGGCCCACGGACTCTCCACCGGCCTCGTGGGCGCCACGGTTGGCGGCCGCCATGGTGCCGGGCCCCCCACCGGTGATGACCGTGTACCCGGCCCGGGCCAGGCGGGTCCCGACCTCGTGGGCCAGGGCGTACTCGGCGCTGCCCTCGGGCGTGCGCGCCGAGCCGAACACGGAGACCGCGGGACCCAGCCCCGCGAGGGTGCCGAAGCCCTCGACGAACTCCGCCTGGATGCGCAGCACCCTCCAGGCCTCGGACGTCGTCGAGGCGATGTCGGCGGCGGGCTGGGTCGCGTCGCCGGGCTGCCGGCCGTCGAGGAGGAGCTGGTCGAACGTGGGGGTGCGCTCCGCCTCTCCGCGCAGGACCTGCCCGCCGCGGCGGACGCGCTGGGGCGCGGCGGCGACGTCGCCGTCGAGGGGGTGCTCATGTGGGGCCATGGCGCCAGCCTAACGAGCCGGCGGGCCGCCAGGGCCGGCGTCCCACGGCGCACCGCACCGGATGTGACGTGCGCTATATTCCACTGGCATGACGCAGATCACGCCTGAGCAGCCCCACGGCGCCCACCTCCCCGACGAGGCCGGTGTGCGGCGCCGTCGCGGTGCCGCGGGCGATGACCTGATCGTCCTCGAGGGCGTCAACAAGCACTTCGGCGACTTCCACGCCCTGAAGCAGATCGACCTGCGGATCCCGCGCGGCCAGGTGGCGATCGTCCTCGGCCCGTCCGGCTCCGGCAAGTCGACGCTGTGCCGCACGATCAACCGGCTCGAGACCATCGACGACGACGGCGGCCGCATCCTGATCGACGGGCGGCCGCTCCCCACCGAGGGCAGGCAGCTCGCCCAGCTGCGCGCCGAGATCGGCATGGTCTTCCAGTCCTTCAACCTCTTCGCGCACAAGTCGATCCTGGAGAACGTGACCCTCGGGCCCATCAAGGTGAAGGGCAAGCGCCGGGCGGACGCCGAGCGGCACGCCATGGAGCTGCTCGAGCGCGTGGGCGTGGCCGCCCAGGCCAGGAAGATGCCGGCCCAGCTCTCCGGCGGGCAGCAGCAGCGCGTGGCCATCGCCCGCGCCCTGGCGATGGAGCCGAAGGCCCTGCTCTTCGACGAGCCGACCTCCGCCCTCGACCCCGAGATGGTGCAGGAGGTCCTCGACGTCATGGTCCAGCTCGCCGAGGGCGGCATGACCATGGTCGTGGTCACCCATGAGATGGGCTTCGCCCGCAAGGCCGGGGACCGCGTGGTCTTCATGGCCGACGGCGCCATCCTCGAGGACACCGACCCCGACACCTTCTTCACGAACCCCCGACACGAGCGCGCCCAGGACTTCCTGGGCAAGATCCTCGCGCACTGACCCCGTCCCCCGTCGCACCCCATCCGCACCGAACCAGAGGAGAGCACCATGCTCCGCACGAAGCTCCTGACCCTGTCCGCCGTCACCGCCGCGGCCGCGCTGTCCCTCACCGCCTGCGCCCCCTCCTCGTCGCAGGGCGGCGGTGGCGACGCCGCCGGCTCGTCCTCGGCCGGCGAGTCGACGTCGTCCGGCTCCGGCGAGCGCCTGCGCATCGGCATCAAGTTCGACCAGCCGGGCCTGGGCTACCGCGAGGGCTCGGCCCAGCCCACCGGCTTCGACACGGACGTGGCCCGCTACGTGGCGGACAAGCTCGGCGTGGCCGAGAAGGACATCGAGTGGGTCCAGACCCCGTCCGCGAACCGGGAGAACGCCCTGGAGAACGGCGAGGTCGACATGATCTTCGCGACGTACTCCATCACGGACGCCCGCAAGGAGCGCGTCGACTTCGCGGGCCCGTACTTCGTGGCCGGCCAGGACCTGCTGGTCCGCGCGGACGACACCGCGATCACCGGCCCCGAGTCCCTCGACGGGAAGAACCTCTGCTCCGTCACCGGCTCCACCTCGGCCCAGAAGATCAAGGACCAGTTCGCCTCCGGCGTGAACCTGGTGGAGCAGGGCGGCTACGCCGAATGCGTGACCTACCTCGAGTCCGGCCAGGTGGACGCCGTGACCACGGACGACATCATCCTCGCGGGCCTGGCCGCCGCCGACGCCAACAAGGGCAAGTTCAAGGTCGTCGGCAACACCTTCACCACGGAGCGCTACGGCGTCGGCCTGCCGAAGGACTCGGAGCGGTGCGAGGACATCAACGAAGCCATCAAGGAGATGAAGGACTCCGGCGAGTGGAAGAAGGCCCTCGAGTCCAACACCGAGGGCACGGGCTACACCTACGACGAGACGCTGAACTCCGGCGAGGACGCCGAGTTCGAGCCCTGCGCCTGACAGCCCCGCCGCCGGTCGGGCCGAGGACGTGACCTGAACCGTCACCCTCGGCCCGCCCGGCCGCTCCCCTGCCCGTCAGCCCTGTCCCGACCCTCGGAGAAGACATGGAATCGATCTCCTCGCTCCTCGCGGACTACGGCGCGGACATCCCGCTCGCGTTCTGGACGAACATCAGGCTCGCGTTCCTCGCGACCCTCGGCTCGTTCGTCCTCGGCGTGGTGCTCGCCCTGTTCCGCATCTCGCCCGTCCCCTCGCTGCGCGCCCTCGGCACCGGCTACGTCAACGTGGTCCGCAACACCCCGCTCACGATCATCATGCTGCTCGGCGTGCTCGCCGTCTGGGGACAGCTGAAGATCAGCTTCTCGTCCGACTTCACGCTGAACTTCTTCATCTACGCCGTGATCGCCCTCTCGCTCTACCACGCGGCGTTCATGTGCGAGGCGATCCGCTCCGGCGTCAACACCGTCCCGCTCGGGCAGGCCGAGGCCGCCCGCTCCATCGGCCTGGGCTTCCTGCCCGCGGCCCGCCACGTGATCCTGCCCCAGGCGCTGCGCGGGGCCATCACCCCGCTGGGCAACACCGTGATCGCGCTGACCAAGAACACCACCGTCGCCGCCGCGGCGTCGGTGGCGGAGGCCTCGGGCCTGATGAAGCGCATGATCGAGTTCAGCCCGGACTTGATGGTGGCGATCTTCCTGACCTTCGCGATCGGCTTCTGCCTGATCGTCATCCCCATCGGCCTGCTGACCACGTGGGCCTCGGAGAAATGGGCGGTGGCCCGATGAGCGCCCAGGCCTCCGTCCTCTTCGACGCCCCGGGCCCGATCGCCCGCCGGCGGATCCTCCTCGCCAACCTCGTCTCCCTCGCCGCGGTCCTGACCGTGGCGGTGCTCGTCCTGATCCAGATGAACGCCACCGGCCAGCTCTCCGGCCGCCGCTGGCTGGCCGCCGTCGACGGCAACGCGTGGCGGAACTACTACCTGCCGGGCCTGCAGTTCACCCTGCAGTCCGCGGGCATCGCCGTGGTCACCTCCGTGGTGTTCGGCCTGGTGTTCGGCTTCCTGCGGCTGGCCCCGGTCGGCCCGATGCGCTGGCTGGCCGCCGTCGTCGTCGAGTTCTTCCGGGCCGTGCCGGTGCTCGTGATGATGGTGTTCTTCTACCAGCTGTTCGCACAGGTCGCGCGCACCGGGGCGATCCAGCCCCAGGACGGCCCGTACTACGCGGTGATCGCGGCGCTGACCCTGTACAACGGGTCCGTGATCGCGGAGCTGGTGCGCTCCGGGGTGCGCTCGCTGCCGCGCGGCCAGCGCGAGGCGGCCGCGGCGGTGGGCATGACGAGCACCCAGTCCCTGCGGCTCGTGGAGGTGCCCCAGGCCCTCATCGCCATGCTGCCCTCACTGCTGAGCCAGTTCGTGGTGATCCTCAAGGACTCGGCGCTGGGCTACCTCATCGGCTTCTTCGAACTCCTGCAGTACGCCCGCCAACTCGGCTCCGGCAACGGCAACATCCTGCAGTCCCTCGTGGTGGCCGCGATGATCTTCATCGTGATCAACTTCCTCCTCACCTGGGCGGCCACCCGGCTCTCGCGGCGGCTGTCGTCGCGGACGGCCGGCGACGCCAGCACCCCCACGACCCCGCGCGTCGGGGCGCCCACGGACACAGCGGGCTGACCGGGCGGCGGGCGAGGCGGGCCCGCGGGTCGGGCGGCTGGCACCGGCCGACGTCGTCGGGTCAGCCGGCCAGCCAGGCCGTGAGCGCCGCGAGGCACGCGTGGACCGCCTCGCGGGACACGTGCTCGTCGTCCGTGTGGGCCAGCAGGGCGTCTCCGGGGCCGAAGTTGACCGCGGGCACGCCCAGCTGGGAGAACCGGGCCACGTCCGTCCACCCGTACTTGGGCTGGGGCTCTCCCCCGACGGCGGCGACGAACGCGGCGGCGGCCGGTCGGTCCAGACCGGGGCGGGCGGCGGGCGAGGCGTCGTCGATCCGCACCTGGGCGTCCCAGTCCACGCCGGCCCCCTCCAGCACCGCGCGCACGTGCGCGTGAGCCTGCTCGAGGGTCTTGTCCGGAGCGAACCGGTAGTTCAGGTCCACGGACGCCTCGTCCGGGATGACGTTGCCCGCGACGCCGCCGGCCACGCGGATCGCGTGCAGCCCCTCGCGGTACTCCAGGCCCTCCACCGTGACCGTGGCCGGCTCGTACGCCGCCAGGGCGGTGAGCACGGGGGCCAGCTTGTGGATCGCGTTGTCGCCGCGCCAGGCGCGGCCCGAGTGCGCCGCGACACCGGAGAAGGTGACGCGGTACCGGCACGTGCCGTTGCAGCCGCCCTCCACGACGCCGTCGGTCGGCTCGAGCAGCACCGCGAAGTCGCCCTCCAGCAGCTCGGGGGCCTGGCGGGCCACGCGGGCGAGGCCCGACAGGTCCGAGGAGACCTCCTCGTGGTCGTAGAACACCCACGTGACGTCGTGCACGGGGGTCGGGCCGTCCGCGCGGCCGAAGCGGCCGGCCAGGGCCAGCTGCACGGCGACGCCGGACTTCATGTCCACGGCCCCGCGGCCGTACAGCACGTCCCCGTCCCACGCCGAGGGCACGGTCCCGCGCGAGCCCGGCACGGTGGGCAGGGGCACCGTGTCCAGGTGCCCGGCGAGGATCACGCGGGTCGGCCGCCCCAGAGCGGTGCGGGCGACGACGGCGTCGCCGAACCGCCGCACCTCGAGGCCGCCGAGGGCGCGCAGGGCCTGCTCGACGGCGTCGGCCAGCGGCCCCTCCTCCCCCGAGACGGAGCGCACGTCCAGCAGGATGGCGGTGAGCGCCGCGACGTCGAGGTCCGGATCGGCGAGGTCGGGCAGGGGCACGGGGGTGAGACTCATGTGTCCAGTCTACGGACGGGCCTCTCGCCGCCCTGCAGCGTGCCCCGGCCGCTCATTAGGCTGAGGCGCATGACCCAGACCGCTGCACAGCAGCCCTCCCCCCGTCTCGTCTCCGGCCACGGCCTGGCCACCACGGCCGCCGACGGCGCCGTCCTGGACGTGTGGTTCCCCGCGCCCGTGGCCGGTCCGCTCTCCGCTGCGGACGCCTCGCTGCGCGACACCCTGCGCGCCCTCGCCGCGGACGACGCGGACCGCGGGACCACGCAGGCCGTCGTCGAGCTGGAGGTCGACCTGGACGCCGCCCCGGCCTCCACCGCGGACGCGTGGCTGCGCCTGCACGTGCTCTCGCACCGCCTGGTGCGGCCGAACGAGCTCAACCTCGACGGCGTCTTCGGGCTGCTCACCAACGTGGTGTGGACGAACCACGGACCCTGCGCGGTCGCGGACTTCGAGCTGACGCGGGCGAGGCTGCGTGCCCGCGGCGCCGTGCAGGTGTACGGCGTGGACAAGTTCCCGCGCATGACGGACTACGTCGTGCCCTCCGGGGTGCGCATCGGCGACGCGGACCGGGTGCGCCTGGGCGCCCACCTGGCCGAGGGGACGACCGTGATGCACGAGGGCTTCGTGAACTTCAACGCGGGCACCCTGGGGCATTCGATGGTGGAGGGCCGGATCTCGGCCGGAGTCGTGGTGGGCGACGGGTCCGACGTCGGAGGCGGCGCGTCCATCATGGGCACGCTCTCCGGCGGCGGCACCCAGCGGATCGTGATCGGCGAGCACGTGCTGCTCGGCGCGAACTCCGGCGTGGGCATCTCCGTCGGCGACGACTGCGTGGTCGAGGCCGGTCTGTACGTCACCGCAGGCACGCGCGTGAGCGTGCTGCAGGACGGCGAGGCGGCGCGGACCGTGAAGGCCGTGGACCTCTCCGGCGTGCCGAACCTGCTGTTCCGCCGCAACTCCACCACGGGCGGGGTCGAGGCCCTCCCCCGCGCCGGCCGGACCGTCGAACTGAACGCGGCGCTGCACGCGAACTGACCCGGCACACCCGGCCCTCCCCTCCCC
>NZ_JASDCZ010000043.1:0-16932 GCF_030407635.1 Micrococcus sp. APC 4021 | reverse complement strand
GCAGACGCAGGTCGGCGGGGGCGGAGGCGGCGTCCGCGGCGACGTGGCCCAGGTCGGACAGCCAGGCGGTCGCCGTGTCCCGAGGGATCCGCACCGTCAGCACGCCCGCGGCGGCCGGCGCCATGGATGCCTGGTCCGCCTCGAGCATCAGGCTGCCGTCCGGCAGGAAGACCACCGCGTCCCAGACGCGACGGTTCTCCACCTGCTCCGGGGCGTCGACCGCCGAGTCCAGGCGCGAGCCGATCACGTCCGGGTCGTTGGCCATGCGCTGGCGCACCTCGGCGCGGAACGCGTCCCAGCCGTCGGGGGTGAAGAGATCGGCGGTCTCGAGCACGCGGTCCTCGCGGGCCGAGTACCAGATCACGTGCGAGGTGGACACGGAGTCCGTGCCGCGCCGCTCCGTGGCGAGCAGGCGGGCCGCGGCGATGTCCTCGGCCACGACGGCGAGCTGCGGCTGGATCTCCAGACGCGGGTCCGCGCTCGGGTCGGTGTCCCGGCGGTACTGGTCGATCTGGGCGCGCACGGCCCCGGCCATGGCCTCCGTCCAGGCCGGCGCCCCGGGCACCTGCAGCCACGCCCCGTGGTGGTCCGGGTCCTCGCCCTCGAGCACGGCGATGCTCGCCTCCGGCACCCTCTCGAGGTCGTGCGAGGGGACCTCGACCGTGAACGGGGCCATGTCCATGGACGGCAGGGCGGAGGCCGCCGTCGTGGCGGGCGCAGGCTCGGGCTGCGGCTCGGTGCGAGCACAGGCGCTCAGCGCCACCAGGGCGACGGCGGCCAGGCCGAGGGCCGCGCGGCCACGGCGGGGGGAGGGCAGGACGGGGTGCATGCGATTCACTTCCGGTGGTCGGAGGACTCCAGGATGGCCTCGACGCGGGCGGCCATCTCATCCGCGGTCGGCGGGCGCCAGTCCGGGTCGTTCCGGCGGCGGGCGTCACGGCGCAGGCGCAGGACCACCCAGATCGCGAGGAAGGCCAGGATCAGGACCAGGACGATGTTGGAGAAGACGTCCGCGTACTCGGAGACGACGTGGAACCGCTCCCCGAGCGCGTAGCCGCCGTAGACGAAGATCGCGTTCCAGATCAGGGAGCCCAGCGCCGTGAACAGGGTGAACTTCGCGAGGTTCATCCGCTCGATGCCCGCGGGGATGGAGATCAGGGAGCGGAACACGGGGACCATGCGGCCCAGGAACACGGTCCAGTAGCCGTATCGGATGAACCAGCGCTCGGTCTTGGCCACGTCCTCCATGTCCACCAGCGGCATGCGGTCCGCGAGGCGGTACATGCGGTGGCGGCCGAGCCACGCGCCGAGGCCGTAGAGGGCCAGCGCTCCGACGATCGAGCCGACCGTCGCCCAGACCAGCGCGGCATGCGGGCTGAAGGCGCCGCCGGCCGCGGTGAAGCCTGCCAGGGGCAGGATCACCTCGGACGGGATGGGCGGGAAGATGTTCTCCGCGAAGACGGCCAGGCCGACGCCGATCGGGCCGACCGCCTCCATGATGTCCACGACGATGTTGCCGAGCCAGCCGTAGTCGGTGGGCGCGGCGGCGGCCACGGTCAGGGGTGCGATGAGGGGGAGCATGCGCCCCATTGTCCATCATCGACCGCCTCCGCGACGTGGTGGAGGCGCCGACGTCGTCCGCTCTGCGCGCACAGCCGCGCCTCCGGGCGGGCGGGAGCGGGCTGCCGTTGGTACTGTCGGAGGTGCAGACCGCTCACCGACCGTTCGCGCCACACCCCACTCCACGTGCGTGCCGCGGGCCCTACTGGAAGGAAGACTCCATGAGCATCGTCCAGATTCCGCTGCGCCTGGCCTCCGGCGCGTTCATCCTGAACTCCGGCCTGAACAAGCGCGGCATCTCCGCGGAGCAGGCCCAGGGCCTGCGCGACATGAGCGCCCGCGGCCTGCCCGCGCTGGCCAACCTGTCACCGGAGCAGTTCAAGAAGTTCCTCGTGACCACCGAGATCGGCGTGGGCTCGGCCCTGCTGGCCCCGTTCGTCCCGGGCTGGCTCGCCGGCTCCGCCCTGACCGCGTTCTCCGGCGGCCTGTTCTCCATGTACCTGAACACCCCGGAGATGACCGAGGCGGACGGCGTGCGCCCGTCCCAGGAGGGCACCGCCGTCGCCAAGGACATCTTCCTGGTCGGCTCCGGCCTGGCCATCGCCGCCGACTCCGTGGCCAACCGCCCCGGCAAGCGCCGCAAGGCCGCCAAGAAGCGCGCCGCCCGCATCGAGGGCGCCCGCGACGCCAAGGTGCAGGCCATCCGCGACGCCCAGGACGAGAAGGTCGCCGCGATCCACGCCGCCCGTGAGGAGCAGGTCGCCGCGCTGCGCGAGGCCCGTGACGAGCTGAAGAAGCTGCGCAAGAAGGCCTGACGCCCCCGCCGCATGCCTGAGGGGCCCCGCCCGGACCACGGTCCAGGCGGGGCCCCTCACGCATGCGCCCGCCCACCGGGGCACGGCGGGCGGGCAGGCTCAGAGATCGATCTCGGTGGGGTGCAGCACGCGGCGCAGGAAGTCCTGGGTGCGCGGCTGCTGGGGATCGGAGATCACCGCGGCGGCCGGGCCGGCCTCCACCACGACGCCGCCGTCCATGAACACGACCCGGTCGGCCACCTCGCGGGCGAAGCCCATCTCATGGGTGACCACGAGCATGGTCATGCCGTCGCGGGCCAGCTGACGCATGATCGCCAGGACGTCGCCGACGGTCTCGGGGTCGAGGGCCGAGGTGGGCTCGTCGAAGAGCATCAGCTGCGGGTCCATGGCCAGCGCACGGGCGATCGCCACGCGCTGCTGCTGACCGCCGGAGAGCTGGTCCGGGTAGCGGTCCTCGAGCTCGGCCAGGCCCACGCGGGCCAGCTGCCGACGGGCGACGTCCACCGCCTCGGCCTTGCCCCGCTTGAGCACCTTGAGCTGGGCCACGGTGCAGTTCTCCAGCACGGACAGGTGCGGGAACAGGTTGAACTGCTGGAACACCATGCCCACGTGCCGGCGCAGCACGTCCAGGTCCACGTCCTCGTCCGTGACCGTGAACTCACCGACCGTGACGACGCCCGAGTCGGGCTTCTCCAGCAGGTTCACGCAGCGCAGGAGGGTGGACTTGCCCGAGCCGGACGGGCCGATCAGGCACACGACCTCGCCGGGGGCGACGTCGAGGTCGATGCCGCGCAGCACGTGGTTGGCGCCGAAGGACTTGTTGAGGCCGGCCACGTGCACGCCGGCGGCGTCCGCGGCGGCCACCGCGCCGAAGGATCCGGTGATGGGGTTCTGCTGGGCCATCTCAGTGCCCCTTCTTGGTCGAACGGGCCTCGAACCGGCGGGCCAACAGGGACAGCGGCACGGTGATCACGAGGTAGAACAGGCCGGCCACAAGGATCGGCGTCATGCCGGCGTCGAGGGCGGAGATGCCGTCGCGACCGAACTTGGTGAGCTCGTACTCGTGCGCGGCCAGGCCGAGCACGTAGACCAGCGAGGAGTCCTTGGTCAGGAGGATGACCTCATTGGTGAGCGGCGGCAGCACGATGCGGAACGCCTGGGGGATCACGATGGTGACCATGGCCCGCCACGTCGGCATGCCGAGGGACCGGGCCGCCTCCATCTGGCCGCGGGGCACCGCCTGCAGGCCGGCACGCAGGGTCTCGGCGATGTACGCGGCCGAGACCATGCCCAGGGCCACCATCACGACGACGGGGATCGGCCAGGACACCCCGAACGCGAAGGGCACCCCGTAGCCGAAGGCGAGGAACACCAGCAGCGCGGGGACGCCGCGGAAGAACTCCACGTAGGCGGTGGCCAGCCACCGGTACGGGCCGAACGAGCTCAGGCGCATGAGCGCGAGCACGATGCCGCCCAGCAGGCCGACGACGAACGAGGTGACCGTGTAGAACAGCGTGTTGCCCAGCCCCACGAGGATCACGTTGGGGAACATCGGGGCCACGGCGGGGAAGTTCAGGACGTTCTCGGCGAGCGCGCCCCAGTCGATGAGGACGGCCAGGACGACGAGGGCGAGGACGAAGACGGCCGCCTGGATGATCAGGGACAGCCGACGACGGCGGCGCGCGCGGCCGGGCTTCATGGCCGGTGCCGGCGAGACGGGGGCCTGCGTGCTCATCGGTAGTCCTCCTGTGCCTGACCGAACCAGCGCTCCTGGAGCTCGGCCACGGTGCCGTCGTTGCGCAGCTCCTGCAGCGCGCGGTTCACGGCGGAGCCGAGCTGCGCCTTCTGCGGGCCGACCGCCATGCCGAGCTGCTCGCCCGTGGGCAGCGACTCGACCACCTCGAAGCGATCGTCGTCCTTGAGGGAGTAGAGCAACACGGACTGGTTGCCCAGGGCGGCGTCCACGGTGCCGGCCTGCAGGGCCTGGACCTGCATGCCGCCGTCCTCGAACTGCACGGGGCTCAGGCCGTTCTGCTGGGCGTATTCGTCGCCGGTGGTCGCGGCCTGCACGCCGATCCGGCGGCCCTTCGCGGAGTCGACGTCGGTGATGCCGGAGCCCTTCTTCGCGACCAGGACGAGGTCGTCGTCGAGGTAGGGGAGGGTGAAGGCCATGACGCGCTGACGGGCCTCGGTGATGGAGATCGACGAGGCGTTCACGTCGCAGCCGGTGAGCGAGGCACCCGACTCGATGGCCTCGAAGGAGGAGTCGATCACGTTCACCCCGAGGCCCAGCTTCTCCGCCACCGCCTCGACCAGCTGGATGTCGTAGCCGGTCAGCTCACCCTTCTCCTCGAACTCGAAGGGCGGGTAGGGGATGTCGGAGCAGACCGTCAGGACGCCGGGCTGGACGAGGCCGTACGAGGTGCTCAGGTCGTCATCGGACACGATGCCGGCGGATCCGGCGTCGCCGCCGAGGACGGCGCAGCCGGTGAGCAGCGCCGCCGACGCGGTGAGCCCCACGGCGCCGAGGAGGCGGGAGTGGATGCGGGTCATGGAGTGCCTTCTGTGCCGCCGTCGGGAGGACGGGCGTGCGGGTCGGAGGGAGCCGGCAGAGTGACGTGTTCCGCCGTGATTGGTGGTCATCGTAGTGCGTCGGGCCCGTCGCGGGCGCCGGGAGACGACTCGTCGCCGCGGAGCGAGCCGATCGACCGGTGGCCCTGCCGCGGCCCGCCCCAGCAGACGAAGGCTGGCCTCGCGCTGTGGGGATTGCCAGGCTGGTCACATCGTCGTCACCCGGTCTGAGAGGTCTCTCATCCTCCGCACCGCCGCCCCCGCCCGCCCCGTCGCCACCCTGTCCCTGCTCGCGGTGGGCGCCCTCGCGCTCGTCGGCTGTGCCGGGGGCGGCGGCGAGGCCTCGTCCTCCGCGTCGGCCGACGCGTCCGAGTCCGCCACGACGGGGGCCGGCTCGGACCTCACGGACGAGCAGGAGGAGCGTGTGGAGGCGCTCGAGGACGTCCTGCTCACGCCCCAGACCGCGCCCGACGGCGTGTTCACGGACATGGAGACCCAGGCCGGCGGCGGGGGTGAGCCGATCAGCACGAGTCTGAGCCTGACGGGCGTCACCCCCACGGGCGCCTGCGCGGACCTCATCGAGCAGATCAACACGCAGCAGGCGCCCGGGCTCGGCGGTGCGCTGGCCCAGTACGAGGTGGACCCGGCCGCGGTCACCGGCCTGGCCGGTTCCCAGGCCGGGGCGTTCGGCATGGTCGCGGTCACCGAGGACGGCACCGATCTGCTGGAGCCCTTCGGCGAGCTGGCCGACACGTGCGGCACGTTCGGCGACCCGGACGGCGTCGAGGCGGCCTTCACGACGGTGCCCGGCGTGCCGGACGCGGTCCACATCTCCCTGGGGAACTCGGGCATGGACACGGCCTTGTTCACCATGACCGTCGGTGGCGTCACGGACGGGGACGAGCTCGTGTACCTCGGCATGGTGGGCCTCGACGAGGAGATCGCGGCCGAGACGCTGCGTGCCCAGGTCGAGGCGTTCGAGAAGCGGGAGCGCTGACCTCTCAGTCGTCGGGCCGCGGCGTCGGCTCGAGGCGGGCGCCGTCGTCGGACACCGGGTCCGCGTGGAACGGGCTGCCCGAGCTGACGTCCTCCGGGCCTCGCCCTCCCGACTCGACCGCGAGGAGGCGCCCCTCCTCGGAGAGCAGGGGTGTGGCCTCGATCGTGAGGCTCTCGCCGGCGCGCACGGCCTCGGCCACGAGCCGGGCCAGGCGGCGGATGCGGGCCTCGTACCGTTCGAAGTCCTCGAGCACCGCGGTGTGCCGCGTCGCCAGCTGGATCTCGACGGAGGCGTCGATGCCGACGGCCAGCTGGCGGGCACGCAGCACCTCCGCGTCGAAGGCGGCCCCGGCCAACAGCACGATGCACGCCACCCACGCGAGGGCGAGCACGCCGATCGCGGAGTTGATCCGCCCGACCACGGCGAACTGGCCGAACCGGTCCGTGATCCAGCCCAGGGCCACGGTGGCGCCGAAGAGCAGGACCACCACGGCCACGGCGCCGAGCGAGAGCGGGCGGTAGCGGGGCTGCCGGACGTTGGGCCCCAGGCGGTAGGCGAGGGTCACGATGAGGGCGATCACCACGAGGATGACCGGCCACTTCACCACGTTCCACGTCTGGACCGTCTCCTCCGGCAGGCCGACGGCCTGGCCGAGGCGCTGGGAGAGGTCCCCGCCGACGACCACCAGGATCGTGATCAGCACGGCGCCGAGCATGAGGGCGAGCGTCTCGACGAAGACCACGAGGCGGAAGTGGAGGAAGGGCCGGCCCTCGCGGGTGTCGTGGATGCGGTGCATGGCCCGGTGGAACGCGCCGACGGCGCCCGAGGCGGACACCACGGTGCCGACGGCCCCCAGGACGACAGCGCCGGTGCCGGGCCCGGCCGAGCCGAGGGTCAGGATCCACTCGCGGACGACGTCGGGCGTCAGCGACGGCCAGATCTCGGCGGCCAGGTGCGCCGCGGCGTCCACGGTCTCCTCCTCGACGCCCAGCAGCGAGACCACGGAGAGCAGGGCGACGACGGTGGGCAGCAGGGACAGCGCCCCGAAGAAGGTCATGGCGGCGGCCACATCCCAGACCTGCAGCTCGAAGAGCCGGTGCAGGGTGCGGCGCAGGACGTACAGCAGGGACACCCGCGGTCGGGTGTACGTGCGGAGGCGCCGGGGCGCCGCTGTGGAGCCGGCCATGGCACCAACGTACCGGCGCGCGGGGGAATAGCCCTGGCACGAGGGGAGTTGAGCTACATAGACTCAACTTCGTCTGCGGCGGGAACGGCCCGCCGTCGACGGTTGTCCGACACCCCCGGGACACGGGGGAGAGAAGGAGCGAGGCGCACATGGATGCCAAGTTCACCACCAAGAGCCAGGAGGCGCTCTCGGCCGCGGCCATGAACGCCTCCACCGCCGGCAACCCCCAGATCGAGCCGGCCCACCTGCTGAAGGCCCTGATGGACCAGCGGGAGTCCGTCGCCGTGGCCGTCCTCAAGGCCGCCGGGGCCGACCCCGACGCCGTCTCCACGGCGGCCTCCTCGGCCATCCGGCGCCTGCCCTCCACCCAGGGCAGCACGGTGGCCCAGGCGCAGCTCTCGCGCGCCGCCCTGCAGGTCGTGCAGAACGCGCGCACCCAGGCCGAGCAGCGCTCGGACCAGTTCGTCTCCACCGAGCACCTGCTGCTCGGCGTGGCCGCGGATCCGGGCGAGGCCGGTGAGGCACTGCGCTCGAACGGGGCGAGCCTCGAGGCGCTCGCCGCCGCCCTCACCCAGGTGCGCGGCGACTCCCGCGTCACCACCCAGGACCCGGAGACCACCTTCCAGTCCCTGGAGAAGTACGGCACGGACCTCACCGAGCTCGCCCGCTCCGGCAAGCTCGACCCGGTGATCGGCCGCGACGCCGAGATCCGCCGCGTGGTGCAGGTGCTCTCGCGCCGCACCAAGAACAACCCCGTGCTCATCGGCGAGCCCGGCGTCGGCAAGACCGCCGTCGTCGAGGGCCTGGCCCAGCGGATGGTGGCCGGGGACGTCCCCGAGTCCCTGCGCGGCAAGACGCTGATCAGCCTGGACCTGGGCGCCATGGTCGCCGGCGCCAAGTACCGCGGCGAGTTCGAGGAGCGCCTGAAGGCCGTCCTCGAGGAGATCAAGGCCGCCGAGGGGCAGGTCGTCACGTTCATCGACGAGATCCACACCGTCGTGGGTGCGGGCGCGTCCGAGGGCGCCATGGACGCCGGCAACATGCTCAAGCCCATGCTGGCCCGCGGCGAGCTGCGCCTGATCGGCGCGACCACCTTGGACGAGTACCGCGAGAACATCGAGAAGGACCCCGCCCTGGAGCGCCGCTTCCAGCAGGTCTTCGTGGGCGAGCCCAGCGTGGACGACACGATCGCCATCCTGCGCGGGCTCAAGGAGCGCTACGAGGCCCACCACAAGGTGGCCATCGCCGACTCCGCGCTCGTGGCCGCGGCCACGCTGTCCCACCGGTACATCACCGGCCGCCAGCTGCCCGACAAGGCCATCGACCTCGTGGACGAGGCCGCCTCACGCCTGCGCATGGAGATCGACTCCGCCCCGGAGGAGATCGACGTCCTGCGCCGCCAGGTGGACCGCCTGACCATGGAGGAGCTCGCCCTCGAAGGCGAGACGGACCCGGCATCCGTCGAGCGGCTCGAGGCCCTGCGCGCCGAGAAGGCGGACCGCGAGGAGGAGCTCACCGCCCTCACCGCCCGCTGGGACGCGGAGAAGGCAACCCTCAACGAGGCCGGTGACCTGCGCGCCAAGGTGGACGAGCTGCGCTCGCTGGCCGAGAAGGCCCAGCGCGACGGCGACCTCGCCGAGGCCTCCCGCCTGCTGTACGGCGAGATCCCCGCGCTGGAGAAGCAGCTCGAGGAGGCGGACCGCGCCGCCCGCGAGGCCGACCGCTCGAGCACCGAGCCGATGGTCTCCGAGGAGGTCACGGCGGACGACATCGCCGAAGTGGTCTCCGCGTGGACCGGCATCCCCGCGGGCCGCATGCTCACCGCCGAGTCCGAGAAGCTGCTCACCATGGAGGAGCACCTCGGCGAGCGGCTGATCGGGCAGCGGGACGCCGTCGTCGCCGTCGCGGACGCGGTGCGCCGCTCGCGGGCCGGCATCGCGGACCCGAATCGGCCCACCGGCTCGTTCCTGTTCCTGGGCCCCACGGGCGTGGGCAAGACCGAGCTCGCCAAGGCGCTCGCGGAGTTCCTCTTCGACGACGAGCGCGCCATGGTGCGGATCGACATGTCCGAGTACGCGGAGAAGCACTCCGTCTCCCGCCTGGTCGGCGCCCCTCCGGGCTACGTCGGCTACGACGAGGGCGGCCAGCTCACGGAGGCCGTGCGGCGTCGCCCGTACTCGGTGGTGCTGCTGGACGAGGTGGAGAAGGCCCATCCCGAGGTCTTCGACATCCTGCTCCAGGTGCTCGACGACGGCCGCCTCACCGACGGCCAGGGCCGCACCGTGGACTTCCGCAACGTGATCCTGATCCTGACCTCGAACCTGGGCTCGCAGTTCCTCGTGGACCCGACCCTGGACGAGGCCGCCAAGCGCGAGTCCGTGATGTCCGTGGTGCGCGGGGCGTTCAAGCCCGAGTTCCTCAACCGCCTGGACGAGATCGTGCTGTTCGACGCGCTCACCGTGGCCGAGTTGACGCGGATCGTGGACCTGCAGGTCGAGTCCCTGCAGGCGCGCCTGACGGACCGCCGCCTCACCCTTGAGGTGTCCGACGCCGCCAAGGCGTGGCTCGCTGAGACTGGGTTCGATCCGGCCTACGGCGCCCGGCCCCTGCGCCGCCTGGTGCAGCGCGAGATCGGTGACCGTCTGGCCCGCGGCATCCTCGCCGGGGAGATCGCGGACGGGGACACCGTGGTCGTGGACCGCGTCGAGGGCGAGAACGGCCTCACCGTGACCCGGAAGGGCTGACGCCGGGACCGACGGACCGTGTTCCTCCTCCCTCTGGCGCGTCGGGGGCGGTTTCGGGTGGCATCCGGCCTGGATACCACCCGAAACCGCCCCCGACGGCATCTGCGAGACGGGCGGACGCCTCGGGTCAGCGGGTGCCGAGGGCGTCGGCGTCCTGCTGGAGGGTGCCGATCAGGTTCGCCACCGCGCGGGCCGTGTGGGTCAGCGTGGTGATGGAGACGTTGTCGATGTCGTCCTGGGGCGTGTGGTAGTTGTCGTCGCGGATCGAGAGCAGGCCCGTCGAGGCGATGCCCGCGTCCACGAACGGCGCGTAGTCCGAGCGGCCGTTGCTGCCCTCGGGCTGGTGCGTGTGGCCGTCGCGGTCGAGCTGCGCGCCGAGCAGGGACTCAGCACCGATCGACCAGTCGGCCGTGAGCACGCCGAGCGTGTTCTGGTGGTCCAGCGAGGCCACCATGTCCAGGTTGGTGTAGAGGATGATGTCCTCACGCTCCGCGGCGGTCAGGGTGTCCACGTAGTGGTGCGAGCCCAGCAGGCCGATCTCCTCGGCGCCCCACAGGGCGAAGCGGACCTTGCTCTCGGCCTTGTTGGCCTTGGCGGCCTGGCGCGCGACCTCGAGGGTCGCCGCGACGCCCGAGGCGTTGTCGTGGATGCCCGGGCCCTCCGGCACGCCGTCCAGGTGGGCGCCGAGCATCACGACGTCGTCGTCGCTGCCCGTGCGCGTCTCCGCCAGCACGTTCCAGGTGGGCCGCTGCTCCACAAGCTGCTCGAGGTCCAGGGTGACGGTGGCGCCGCCGGCGCGGGTCTGGGCCAGCAGATCGGCGCCCAGCTCGCGGGTCACGCCCACGGTCCCGACGACGTCGCCCGGCGCGGCGCCCAGGGTGCCGTTCAGCGCGCCCTCGGCGTTGTTGTAGATGATGACGGCCTCGGCACCGGAGGCGGCCGCGACCTGGGACTTCTGGGCGAAGGTGCAGTCGCCCCGGGAGACCAGGGCGACGCTGCCGGTCAGGTCCGCGTCGGCCCAGTCCGCGTCGGCGCAGCCGGTGGCGGCGCCGGCGGGGGCGGCGAGCGGGGCGTCGGCGACCTGCGCTGACGGCGAGGACGTGAAGACGGTGTGCTCGAGGTCGCGCTGGACGGGTCCGGTTTGCTGAAGCCGGTCCCGCAGGGTCTCGGTGTAGGTGATCTCGAACTCCTGGAGCTCGACGTCGTAGCCGGCCTCCTCGAGCTCGCCCACGGCGTAGTCGAGCGAGGCCTGGAAGCCCGGCGTGCCCGCGGCGCGGTTGCCGTGCTCGTCCGCGATGGCCGCGAACGCCTCGATGTCCTGGCGGAGGTGGTCCGAGGAGATGGATCGGACC
Organism: Micrococcus sp. APC 4021; assembly: GCF_030407635.1. NCBI lineage: Bacteria > Bacillati > Actinomycetota > Actinomycetes > Micrococcales > Micrococcaceae > Micrococcus > Micrococcus sp. APC 4021. The sequence goes on along the minus strand of NZ_JASDCZ010000043.1, from coordinate 5,707 downwards.
AGCTTCTCCGGTGAGTTCGGGTTGCCGCCGGCACGGTTCTGGCCGGGGCCCAGGCCCCGGTCGGCGGTCTGCGCGGTGGCTGCGGTGGCCTTCGCCGGGGCGGCCGGGGAGGACGGGGCGGCGATCGAGACGGGGGCGGCGGCGAGCGTGGCGGCCAGGGTGGCGGCGGCCAGCAGGGTGGGGGTGCGGCGCATGGGCATCCTCATCGTCGGGGCGGATGTGACGTACGCAACCTAGCCGCTCGTCCAGCGTCCGTACAGGGTGCGTGTCACGCCCGTCCAGCCGGATGCCGCGCGTGTCGCGGCCGCCCGCGCCGCACCCGGCGCCACTGCACGCCCCGCCGGACCGGGCCGGTCGTCGTCGTCCACAGGCCGTCCGGCGGGTCATGTATCCTTGTCCGCACGAACCATATTGACCAGTGAAGACCTCGGCGGGCCCCTGTGCGCCACAGATCCGAGGCGGCGAGAGATGCGAAGGGGGTCACGCTCATGGGGCGCGGCCGTCAGAAGGCGAAGGCCACGAAGCAGGCACGGGAGATGAAGTACTTCTCTCCCGGAACAGACCTCTCGGCACTGGAGCGAGAGCTCACGGGCGGACGCACGCGCGGCCCGGAGCAGGACCAGGAGCCCGAGTACGAGGATCCGTACGCGGACCTCTACGCGGAGGACGAGGACGACGACGCGCGGGCGCGATGACGCCCGCACGGCATCCGGCCCTGGACGGGCATCAGGCCGCCCTGCGGTCGATCGCCAGGGTGGTGGATGAGACAGCACCGCTGCAGGACCCCGAGACGGCGTCTCGGGGTCTGCTGCGTCTGATGGAGGAGTCCCGCCCGCTCGTGATCACCGGGGCCGGCGTGTCCACGGACTCCGGCATCCCGGACTACCGGGGGCCGAACGGGTCCCTGCACCGCCACCGGCCGATGACGTACCAGGAGTTCCGGGACGACCCGGCCGCCCGCCACCGCTACTGGGCGCGCTCGTTCGTGGGCTGGCGCCGCATGGACCAGGCCCGGCCGAACGAGGCGCACCGCATCCTCGCGCGCTGGGCGGCCGAGGGGCGGATCGCCGGCATCCTGACCCAGAACGTGGACGGGCTGCACGCCGAGGCCGGACGCGCGGCGGGCATGCCGGAGGACCGGCTGATCGAGCTCCACGGCGACCTGGCGCGCGTGGCCTGCCTGAACTGCGGGGCCACCGAGTCCCGCCGTGACCTGGACCTGCGGCTCGAGGCCGCCAATCCGGGCTACCTCGAGCGCGTGGCGATCGACCCGGACGCCGTGAACCCCGACGGCGACGTCTCCCTCGACCAGCACTGGGTGGAGGAGTTCACGATGGTCGGTTGCCGGGTCTGCGGCTCCGTGAAGCTCAAGCCGGACGTCGTGTACTTCGGTGAGTCCGTGCCCGCGGCGCGGCGCGCGGCCGCGGAGGCGATGGCCGACGACGGCGGCACGGTGCTCGCCGTCGGCACCTCGCTGGCCGTGATGAGCGGCTACCGGTTCGTGCTGCGGGCCGAGCGGGCCGGGCATGAGACGGGGCTGATCAACCTCGGCCCCACCCGCGCCGACGCCAAGGCCCGCTGGCGCTGGCGCGCCCCGGTCGCCGACGCGCTGGCCTGGCTCGACGCCCGCCTCTGACCCCCACCCACGTTTTCGTTCGGGAAACGGCGGACGCCGGGGCGTTTTCGTGCGGGAAACGGCGGGCGCCGGGGGTGTGGACACCGGGTGGCCCGGGGCCACGCACGACTCCTGCACAGGTGGCGCCGCCGGCGTCGTCGTCCACGGTGGGTGCTCCTGAGCGGGCGGGATAGGCCGGGTTGAGCCATCGTCACGGGCATGGACACGTCTTCCCTGCCCCTGCCGGACATCGTCGAGACCGGCCGGCCGTTCACCCGTGGCGACCTGCGCGCGGCCGGGGTCTCGGAGCGACTGGTCCGCGGCGGTGACGTGCGGCGCGTGACGCATGGGGTCCATCGGCTCCGGACTGACCACCTCGGCTCGTGGGCGGATCTCGGCTACGCCGAGGCGCCCGCTCCCTTCGCGCCGGAGGAGACGGCCGCGATCGTGGAGGCGAGCGGGGGAGTGGCCTCCCACCTCACGGCGCTGCTCCTGCACCGCGTGCCGCTGCCGCCGTTCCTGGCGGAGGACGGCACGGTGCACGTGTCCCGGCCGCACCCGCGCGGGGCGAGCGTCCGACCGGAGATCACCTCGCATGCCCGCCTCGTCCCGGCCGCGGACGTCACAGCCCTCCACGGGATCCGCCTGACGAGCCTGGAGCGATCCTGGGCGGATCTGGCCGCGCTGCTTCGTCCAGGCATGCTCGAGCCCGTCGTGGCGGCCGGGGACGCCCTCATCCATCGGCCGTGGTCGCCGGAGGGGCGTCGCTCACCACGGACCACGACGGCGGCCCTGCGGTCCGCGCTCCTGCGTGCCGGACGGTTCAAGGGAGTGCGCACCGCCCGTGCCGCACTCGAGCTGGTGCGGGTGGGCGCGGATTCCCCGCAGGAGACAGCCCTGCGACTGGCCCTGCTCCACGCCGGCCTGCCCGAGCCGGAGCTCCAGCTGGTGCTGCACCCGGGCCGGGCCCGGTCACCGGACGCGGATCTGGGGTGGCGGCAGTGGCGCTTGGTGGTCCACTACGACGGCGGTCACCACCTCGATCCTGCACAGCTCGCGGTGGACTCGTGGCGAGACGAGGGATGGGCGCGCGCGGGCTGGACGCAGATCTGGGCCACGGTGGACGACGCGCGGGACGACTTCCGGCGCGTCGTCGCCGAGGTGCAGACGCACCGGGCCCGGCTCGGCGGGCGGATCTTCGCGTCGTGAACCGCCGTTTCCCGAACGAAAACGCCCCGGAGGCCGCCGTTTCCCGAACGAAAACGCTCCGGAGGCCGCCGTTTCCCGAACGAAAACGCCCCCGGGGGGTCAGGCGGCGTACTGGCCGCGCATCAGCACGGCGCCGCCGTCGACGCCCTTGGCGCCATGCACGAAGTCCAGGCCCGCGGCCGCCGCGTCGTCGGTGAGGGCGCCGATGGTGCCCATCTCCCACGCGTCGATGCCGGCGTCCACGAGCACGGAGATCGACTTCGCGGCCACCTCCGGGTCCACCACGGCCACCATGCCCACGCCGAGGTTGAGGGTGCGCTCGAGGTCGGACTGCGGAACGCGGCCGAGCTCGCCCACCAGGCGGAACACGGGCGGCAGGGACCAGGTGTCGCGCTCGACGGTCGCCATGAGGCCCTGCGGGAGCACGCGTGCCAGGTTCGCGGCCAGGCCGCCGCCGGTCACGTGGCTGAACGCGCGCACCGGCAGGTCCGAGCCGCCGTCGTGGCCGTTGAGGCGCTGCACCAGGTCGAGGCAGGCGCGGGAGTAGATGCGGGTCGGCACGAGCAGCTCCTCGCCGAGGGTGCAGCCGAGCTCGGTGACCTCGCGGTCCAGGGACCAGCCCGCGGCGTTCACCACGCGGCGCACGAGCGAGTAGCCGTTCGAGTGGATGCCGGAGGAGGCCATGCCGATCACGACGTCGCCGGACTGCACCCGCTCCGCGCCCAGGACCATGTCCGCCTCGACCACGCCGGTGGCCGCGCCCGCCACGTCGTACTCGTCTGCGGCCAGCAGGCCCGGGTGCTCGGCGGTCTCGCCGCCCACGAGCGCGGTGTCGGCCAGGCGGCAGCCCTCGGCCACGCCGCGCACGATGTCCGCGATGCGCTCGGGCACGACCTTGCCGCACGCGATGTAGTCGGTCATGAACAGGGGCTGGGCGCCGACCACCACGATGTCGTCCACGACCATGCCCACGAGGTCCTGGCCGATGGTGTCGTGCTTGTCCATCGCCTGTGCGATCGCCACCTTGGTGCCGACGCCGTCCGTGGACGTGGTCAGCAGCGGCTTGCGGTACTGCAGCAGCGCGGAGGCGTCCCACATGCCGGCGAAGCCGCCGATGCCGCCCATGACCTCGGGGGTGTGGGTGGCCTTCACGGCGTCCTTCATCAGCTCGACGGCGCGGTCGCCGGCCTCCACGTCGACGCCGGCCGAGGCGTAGGTGATCGGGGCGGCGGAGGAGGGGGTCTGGTTCGGGGTCACAGCGGGGTCCTGTCCGTCTCGGTGAGCAGCTTCTCGTCGTCGGCGTCCGGGCCGGGCTCGCAGCCCGTGGCGGTCACGGTGGTGGTCTCGCCGTCCACGTCCAGCACCACGGTGGACGCGGGCGACACGGCGACCGGCTCCAGCAGGCCCTTGCCGCGCTCGCCCTCGTCGGCCAGCGGGATCGGGTAGTCACCGGTGAAGCAGGCGGTGCACAGGCGCTCGCGCGGCTGCCCGGTGGCCTCGATCATGCCCTCCTCGCTGATGTAGGCCAGCGAGTCGGCGCCGATGGATGCGGCGATCTGGTCCACCGCGGCTCCGTTGGCGATGAGCTCGGCGCGGGTGGCGAAGTCGATGCCGTAGAAGCAGGGCCACTTCACGGGAGGGGAGGAGATCTTCACGTGCACTTCGGCAGCGCCGGCCTCCTTGAGCATCCGCACGACGGCGCGCTGGGTGTTGCCGCGCACGATCGAGTCGTCCACCACCACGACGCGCTTGCCGGCCACCACGGTGGACTGGACGTTGAGCTTGAGGCGGATGCCGAGCTGGCGCAGCGTCTGGGACGGCTGGATGAAGGTGCGGCCCACGTACGCGTTCTTCACGAAGCCCTGGCGGAACGGCAGGCCCGAGGCGTCCGCGTAGCCCACGGCGGCGGGCGTGCCGGACTCGGGCACGGGGATCACGACGTCGGCCTCGACCGGCTGCTCGAGCGCGAGGCGGCGGCCCATCTCCACGCGGGACTCGTACACAGAGCGCCCGGCGATCGTGGCGTCCGGCCGGGCGAGGTACACGTACTCGAACACGCAGCCGGCCGGCTTGGACTCGGCGAAGCGGGTGGAGCGGATGCCCTCCTCGTCGATCGCGATCATCTCTCCGGGCTCGACCTCCCGGATGAACGAGGCGCCGACGGTGGCGAGGGCCGACTGCTCGGAGGCCACCACCCAGCCGCGCTCGAGGCGGCCGAGCACGAGCGGGCGCACGCCCTGCGGGTCGCGGGCGGCGTAGAGGGTGCGCTCGTCCATGAACACGAAGCAGTAGGCGCCGCGGATCTTCGGCAGCAGCTCGAGGGCGGTCTCCTCGAGGCGGTCCCCGGGGGCGCCGTGGAGCAGGGCCGTGACCAGGGCGGTGTCCGTGGTGTTGCCCTGCTTCATCTCACCGTGGGTGTGGCGGCCGTCCGCGGCGTGCACCATGCGCAGCAGCTCGGCGGAGTTCACGAGGTTGCCGTTGTGCGCCAGGGCGACCGTGCCGTCGTCGGCGGTGGCGCCCAAGGTGGGCTGGGCGTTGGCCCACTTGTTCACGCCGGTGGTGGAGTAGCGGCAGTGGCCGACGGCGATGTGGCCGCTCAGCGCGGTGAGCGTGGCCTCGTCGAACACCTGGGAGACCAGGCCGATGTCCTTGTAGACGGCGATGCGCCCGCCGTCCGAGACGGCGATGCCCGCGGACTCCTGGCCGCGGTGCTGGAGCGCGTACAGGCCGTAGTAGGCCAGCTTCGCGACCTCCTCGCCCGGCGCCCACACGCCGAACACGCCGCATTCGTCCTGCGGCCCCTGGTCCTGGGGGTCGAGGGCAGCGGTCAGGCGGCCGTCGCCTCGTCGGGTGCGCGGTGCGATCACTGCTCGGGGGTCCTTT
>NZ_JASDCZ010000042.1:0-17361 GCF_030407635.1 Micrococcus sp. APC 4021 | reverse complement strand
GTGCTGCTCACGTGGGCTCCTGAGGCGGGGACGGGAACGGTCCCGCCCATGCTAGGGCACGGGCCCCCGCGGGTCCCGGCGCCGCGCGTATCCTGGGCGGATGGAATCCCGCCGTCTGCGTCGTCTCGTGCCCCTCCTGACCGCGATCGCCCTCGGCGCCACGGCCTGCACCGGACGGGTGGCCACGGTGGAGGCCGCGCCCCACGCCGCTGACCCGGCGTGTGCCCCGGCCATGGTGGCCATGCCCGACGCCCTGGGCGACCTCGACCTGCGCCCCACCGACAGCCAGGCGACGGCCGTGTGGGGCGACCCGGCCGCCGTCGTCCTGCGCTGCGGCGCCGAGGTCCCCGGCCCCACCACGGACCGCTGCATCTCCGTGGACGGGATCGACTGGGTCGTCCGGGACGAGGACGAGAACTGGCGGATCACCACCTACGGCCGTGACCCGGCCGTGGAGGTGCTGTTCGGCAAGGACCAGGCCAGCTCGGACACCGTGATGGTGGGCCTGTCCTCGGCGGTCGCGCAGATCGAGCCCAGCGGCGGCTGCGTCAGCGTGCAGGACGCCACACCCGTCGGCTGAGACCGGCGCGGGCCGCGTCAGTGCAGGCCGACGCCCCGCTCGAGGGCGAGGTCCAGCAGCTCCGAGATCAGATCGTCGTAGGACAGGCCCGTCCGCTCCCACATGGCCGGGTACATGCTGATGGGCGTGAAGCCCGGCATGGTGTTGATCTCGTTGACCACCCAGCGCCCGTCCGGGGTGAAGAAGAAGTCGCAGCGGCCGAGGCCGGACCCGTCCACGGCCTCGAAGGCGCGGATCGCCAGGGCGCGCAGTCGCTCGATCTCCTCCTCCGGCAGCTCGGCCGGGCAGGACAGCTGGGTGCTGCCGGTGTCCTGGTACTTCGACTCGAAGTCGTAGAACTGCGTCTCGCCCTCGTCGTGGGCCACGACGATCTCCCCCGGCAGCGAGGCGCGCGGGGCGGCGGCGCCGTGCCCGTCGAGGACGGCGCACTCGATCTCGCGGCCGACGATGCCCGCCTCCACCACGACCTTGGGGTCGAAGCGACGGGCCTCCTCGACGGCGGCGCGCAGACCCGCGGGCTCGGTGACGCGGGTGATGCCGAAGGACGAGCCGGCGCGGGCGGGCTTGACGAACAGCGGGTAGGCGAGCGCCCCGGCGCGGGCGAGGGCCGCCTCCGGATCGCGCGCCCAGTCGCGGGCGGTGATGGTCTCCCACGGGCCGACCTCGAGGCCGGCGGCCTGGAAGGCGACCTTCATGAAGTGCTTGTCCATGCCGACCGCGGAGGCGAGCACGCCGCAGCCGACGTAGGGCAGACCCAGCGACTCGAACATGCCCTGGAGGGTGCCGTCCTCACCCCAGGGGCCGTGCAGCAGCGGGAACACGACGTCCACGGGGCCCAGCGAGGAGCCGTCGGCCGCGGTCAGCTCGACGGTGCCGTCCGGCAGGGCGCGCAGGCTCACCGGGGCCTCGGGCTCCGGCACCTCCGGCAGGACGTCGCCGTCCAGGCGGAACGAGGCCACGTCCAGCTCGTCGTGCGACCACAGGCCGGAGCGGGCCACACCCACCGGCACGACGTCCCAGCGCTGACGGTCGGCCGCGTGCAGCACGCCCGCCGCGGTCACGCAGCTGATGGGGTGCTCGCTCGAGCGGCCGCCGAAGAGCAGGAGCACGCGGGGACGCGCGCCGGCGGCGGCCTTCGGGGCGGGGGTGGCGGTCATGCGGTGCGTCCTTCCGACTTCAGGTCACGGGCGAGCAGCAGCTCGGCGAGGCGGTCCACGGCCACGTCCCCGGCGACCACCCGGTCCATCAGCTCGCTGATGGGCATCTCCACACCGTGGGCGCGGGCGGCGTGCACGATGGCGGAGACGGACTTGATGCCCTCGGCCGTCTGGCTCATGGCGGCCACCGCCTCCTCCGCGCTGAGGCCGGTGCCGATGTGGCGGCCGGCCGTGCGGTTGCGGGAGAGGGGCGAGGCGCACGTGGCGACGAGGTCGCCCAGGCCGGCGAGCCCGGCCATGGTGGCCGGGTCGCCGCCGAGCGCGACGGCCAGCCGGGTGGTCTCGGCCAGGCCCCGGGTGATGACGGAGGCCTTGGAGTTGTCCCCCAGCCCCTGCCCGTCGCAGATGCCCACGGCGAGCGCGATGACGTTCTTCACCACGCCGCCGATCTCCACGCCCACGACGTCCGTGTTCGTGTAGGGCCGGAAGGTCCGGCCGGCCGTGAGGGCGGCGATGCGCTCCGCCGTCGCGCGCGAGGCCGAGGCGACCACCGTGGCGGTGGGCTCGCCGCGCGCGATCTCAAGGGCGAGGTTGGGTCCGGAGACCACCGCGAACCGGTCCGGGCTGAGGCCCAGCTCCGCCGCGCAGACCTGCGACATCCGCGCGTCGGTGCCGCGCTCGAGGCCCTTGACGAGGGAGACCACGACGGCGTCCGGGGCCAGGTCGGCGCGCACGGTGCGCAGCGTCTCGCGCACATGCTGCGCGGGCACGGCCACCACCACGACGCCGGCGCCCCGGACCGCCTCGGCGGCGTCGGTGACGGCGCGCACGCAGGTGGGCAGCGTGATGCCGGGCAGGTACTCGGGGTTCTCGTGTCGCTCGGTGATGGCCTCGGCGACCTCGGCCCGCCGGGACCACATCACGATCTCGGACGCGCGGGCGGACTCGGGACTGGTGCTCAGGCCCAGGACGCGGGCGAAGGCCGACCCCCAGCTGCCGGCCCCGAGGACGGCGACGGTGCGCGGATCGCTCATGCCCCGGTCACCCGCCGTCCCGTCGTGGGGTCCCAGCGGCCCTCCGGGGCCGGTTCTCCGCGCAGCTCGGCGACCAGGTCGGTGATCGCGGCCATCATGCGGCCGGTGCCCTCGCGCAGGGTCGCCGCCGTCACGGGGCGGTCCCGCAGGTCCGCGAGGTCGACGGGCGCGCCGACCCGGATCCGGGCGGTCTTGCGCGGGAGGACGCGGAGGGAGCGGCCGCCGTACGGCAGCAGTTCCTGGATGCCCCACTGACCGACGGGGATGAGCGGGGCGCCGGTCTGCAGGGCGAGGCGCACGGCCCCGTTGCGCCCGGCCATGGGCCAGCCGTCGGGATCGCGGGTGACGGTGCCCTCCGGGTAGACGATGATCGCCCGGCCCGTGGCGACGGCCTCGCGGGCGGCGGCGAGCGAGCGGCCGCCGTCGCGGGTGCGCTCGACCGGGATCATGCGGGTGGCCTCGAGGACCTGCTTGAGCACGGGCACCTTCCAGAGCTCGGCCTTGGCGAGGAAGGTCGGCAGCAGGCCCTGGTTGTAGACCATGTGGGCCACGGAGAGCGGGTCCACCTCCGAGATGTGGTTGACGGCGAGGATCGCGCCGGTCTCGGGCAGGTGCTCGGTCCCCTCCCACACCTGGCGGACGAGGGCCCGCATCGCCGGTCGCACGATCACCCCCGGGATCACGTAGGGGGCCCGCGCGGTACGCGTCGGACGACCCCCCGCGGCGGCAGGGCTCTGCGCGTCCACGCCGCTCACCGGTCGCGTTCGGTCAGCTCGACGTCGGCGCCGAGGCCCTCGAGCTTCGCCATGAAGTGCTCGTAGCCGCGGTTGATGATCTCCAGGCCCGTCGCCGTGGAGGTGCCCTCGGCGGTGAGGGCGGCGATCAGGTGGGAGAAGCCGCCGCGCAGGTCCGGGATGTCGAACTCGACGCCATGCAGCGGCGTCGGGCCGGAGATCACGGCCGAGTGCAGGAAGTTGCGCTGACCGAAGCGGCACGGCACGGAGCCGAGGCACTCGCGGTGCAGCTGGATGGAGGCGCCCATCCGCACGAGGGCGTCGGTGAAGCCGAAGCGGTTCTCGTACACGGTCTCGTGCACGATGGAGACCCCCTTGGCCTGGGTCAGCGCCACCACGAGGGGCTGCTGCCAGTCGGTCATGAAGCCGGGGTGCACGTCCGTCTCGAGCACGAGCGGGTTGAGATCGCCGCCGGCGTGCCAGAACCGGATGCCGTCGTCGACGACGTCGAACTCGCCGCCGATCTTGCGGTAGGTGTTCAGGAACGCCGTCAGGTCGCGCTGCTCGGCGCCGCGGACGTAGATGTCCCCCCGGGTGGCCAGGGCGGCGGAGGCCCACGAGGCGGACTCGTTGCGGTCGGGCAGCGCGATGTGGTTGTAGCCGCGCATCTCGCTCACGCCCTCGATGCGGATGGTGCGGTCCGTCTGCACGGTGATGATCGCGCCCATCTTCTGCAGGACGGCGATGAGGTCGTGGATCTCCGGCTCGACGGCGGCGCCCTTGAGCTCGGTGATGCCCTCGGCCTTCACAGCGGTCAGCAGCACCTGCTCGGTGGCTCCGACGGAGGGGTACGGCAGCTCGAGCTTGGCGCCGTGCAGGCCCTTGGGGGCGGAGATGGAGATGCCGCCCGGGCGCTTGTCCACGACGGCGCCGAAGTTGCGCAGCACGGCCAGGTGGTAGTCGATCGGGCGGTCGCCGATCTTGCAGCCGCCGAGGTCGGGGATGAAGGCCTCCCCGATCGCGTGCATGAGCGGGCCGCAGAAGAGGATCGGGATGCGCGAGTCGCCGGCGTGGGCGTCGATCTCGGCGGTCAGGGCCGACTTCACCCCGGCCGGGTCCATCGTGATCCGCCCGGTCTCCTTGTCCCACTCCACGGACACGCCGTGGATCTCGAGGAGGGAGCTGACGACGTCCACGTCCTTGATCTCGGGGATGTTCCGGAGCACGGACGGCGAGTTGCCGAGCAGGGCGGCCACCATGGCCTTGGGCACCAGGTTCTTGGCGCCGCGCACGGTCACCTCACCGGTCAGCGGCTTGCCGCCATGGATGGTCAAGAGCTTCGCCATGCGCGTCCTTCCTCAGCGCGGCCGCAGGGCCACGGTCTCGGCCACTCCGCCGGAGCGGGGAGGTCTCTGAACGGGACCGCCCGCCGTGTGCGGCGGGCGGTCCCGGAATCGCCTCCCAGCATAGGGCGTCGCCGGGCACGCGCGGCAATGGTGCGCTCCCGGCGGCGGCCGGTCAGCCGGCCGTGCGGGCCGGCAGGGTGGTGGGCTTGTACGCGGGGCGGTCCGCCTCGTAGGCGTCGATCTCGGCCTGGTGCCCCAGGGTGACGGCGATGTCGTCCAGGCCCTCGAGCAGCCGGTGACGGGTGTCGTCGTCGATCTGGAAGGGGGCGGTCACATCCCCGCACTCGACGGTGCGTGTGACGAGGTCCACGGTGACCGGGGTCCCGGGACGGTTCTCCAGCTCCTTCCAGATGCGCTCGACGTCCTCCTGCTCCACCTGGGCCGCGACGAGCCCCTGTTTGGCGGAGTTGCCGCGGAAGATGTCCGCGAAGCGCGGGGAGATCACGGCGCGGAAGCCGTAGTCCTTGAGCGCCCACACGGCGTGTTCGCGCGAGGAGCCGGTGCCGAAGTCCGAGCCCGCCACGAGCACGGTGCCTCCGCTGAACGGCTCGGTGTTCAGGATGAAGTCGGGGTCCTGGCGCCAGCCGGCGAACAGGGCGTCCTCGAAGCCCGTGCGGGAGATCCGCTTGAGGTACACGGCCGGGATGATCTGGTCCGTGTCCACGTTCGAGGCGCGCAGCGGCACGCCGACGCCGGTGTGGGTGGTGAACTTCTCCATGGCTCAGGCCTCCTGGGGGGTGAGGGCGGGCAGGTCGGACGGGCTGGCGAGGCGGCCCAGCACGGCGGTGGCCGCGGCGACCACCGGGGACACCAGGTGGGTGCGCCCGCCCTTGCCCTGCCGGCCCTCGAAGTTGCGGTTGGAGGTGGACGCGCAGCGCTCCCCCGGGGAGAGCTGGTCCGGGTTCATGCCCAGGCACATGGAGCAGCCGGCGAACCGCCACTCGGCCCCGAAGTCCTCGAACACCCTGTCCAGGCCCTCGTCCATGGCCTGCAGACGCACGCGCGCCGAGCCCGGCACGACCATGACGCGCAGCCCCTCGGCCTTGCGTCGGCCCCGGACGACCTCGGCGAACGCCCGCAGGTCCTCGATGCGGGAGTTGGTGCACGAGCCCATGAACACGGTGTCGACCTCGACCTGCTTCATCGGGGTGCCGGGGGCCAGGTCCATGTAGGACAGTGCCTTGCGGGCCGCCTCCTGGGCCACCGGGTCGGCGAAGTCCTCGGGCGCGGGGACGGTGTCGTTCAGGCTCACGCCCTGCCCCGGGTTGGTGCCCCACGTGACGAACGGCTCCAGCGTGTCCGCGTCGATGACCACCTCGGCGTCGAACTCGGCACCCTCGTCCGTGGCGAGGGTGCGCCAGTGCTCGACGGCGGCATCCCAGTCGTCGCCCTCGGGGGCATGGGGACGGCCCTTCAGGTAGGCGAAGGTGGTCTCGTCCGGGGCGACCATGCCGGCGCGGGCGCCGGCCTCGATGGACATGTTGCAGATGGTCATCCGGCCCTCCATGGAGAGGTTCCGGATGGCCTCACCGCGGTACTCGAGCACGAAGCCCTGGCCCCCGCCCGTGCCGATCTTCGCGATGACCGCGAGGATGATGTCCTTGGCCGTCACACCCGGGCGCAGCGTGCCGTCCACGGTGACCGCCATGGTCTTGAAGGGCTTCAGCGGCAGGGTCTGGGTGGCCAGGACGTGCTCGACCTCGGAGGTGCCGATGCCGAACGCCAGGGCGCCGAACGCGCCGTGGGTGGAGGTGTGGGAATCGCCGCAGACCACGGTGAGGCCGGGCTGGGTCAGACCCAGCTGGGGGCCGACGACGTGGACGATGCCCTGCTCGGCGTCGCCCAACGGGTGCAGGCGGACGCCGAACTCGGCGCAGTTGGCCCGCAGGGTCTCGATCTGCGTGCGCGAGGTGGCATCCGCGATCGGCTGGTCGATGTCCAGCGTCGGGGTGTTGTGGTCCTCCGTGGCGATGGTCAGGTCGGGCCGGCGCACCGGACGCCCGGCCAGACGCAGCCCCTCGAAGGCCTGCGGGCTCGTCACCTCGTGCACGAGGTGCAGGTCGATGTAGAGCAGGTCGGGGGTGCGGGAGGCGCCCCCGCCCTCGCCACGCACCACCACGTGTTCGTCCCAGACCTTCTCGGCCAGCGTCCTGGGCCGCGTCGTCGCCGTCGTCATGTGCCGCACCTTCCTGCTCACGCACCTGTCGGTCGTCGCCCGGCGCGGGGCGCCGGTGCTCACGGACCACTGTGGGGCGCGGCGGGGCCGTTCTCGACCACGCGGCGCGATATTCCATATCGTGAGATTTCGTCTCACATGCCGGACCTGGCCCCGGCCGGCCCGGTCACATGCGACGCACACCGACACCCCCGGTCCGTCCGAGCAGTGAGACGACTACGATCACCCCATGACCACCGAGCCCGTGCGCCCGCCCACCGAGGACGACCTCATCGGCCCCTCGCTCCACCGGCATCCCAGCGGCGTCGGCGTGGTGGACAAGTCGGTGGCGATCCTCGACGCGCTCGAGTCCGGCCCGGCCACGCTCGCCCAGCTCGTCACCGCCACCGGGATCGCGCGGCCCACGCTGCACCGGCTCGCGGCCGCCCTCACGCACCACCGCATGGTGGGCAAGGACCTGCAGGGCCGCTACGTGCTGGGCACCCGCCTGGCCGAGCTCGCCTCCGCCGCCGGCGAGGACCGGCTCACCACGGCCTCCGGTCCGGTGCTGCTGTGGCTGCGCGACGCCACGGGAGAGAGTGCCCAGGTGTTCCGTCGGCAGGCGGACTCCCGCGTGTGCGTGGCCAGCGCGGAGCGGCCCTGGGGCCTGCGCGACACCATCCCCGTGGGCGCCCGCATGTCCATGAAGGCCGGCTCCGCCGCGCAGGTGCTCCTGGCCTGGGAGGACCACGAGCGGCTCGTCGAGGGGCTGGCCGGCGCCGTGTTCACACCCACCGTCCTCGCGGCGGTGCGGCGGCGCGGCTGGGCCCAGTCCCTGGCCGAGCGCGAGCCCGGGGTCGCCTCGGTGTCCGCACCGGTGCGCGGCCCCAGCGGACGCGTCATCGCGGCGGTCTCGATCTCCGGCCCCCTCGAACGGCTCTCCCGGCAGCCGGGCCGGCTGCACGCGGACGCCGTCGTCTCCGCCGCGACGCGGCTCACCGAGCTCATCCGCGCCGGCGAGGCCTGAGGCCCGCCCGCGCCACCGACGGGACGCGCCGCGGAGACACCCCGTTCTTCCCGCGTTCACCCGCGGGGCCTAGCGTCAACCAGGTCCCCGACCGCCGCCCCCCGCACCACCGAGGAGTCCGCTGTGACCGAGACGACCGCGCCCGCCGCCCCCGCCGAGCAGGAGGCCGCGCCGCGGCTGTCCGTGATCGGCACGGGCTATCTGGGCGCCACACACGCCGCCTGCATGGCCGAGCTGGGCTTCGAGGTCCTCGGCGTGGACGTGGACCCGGCCAAGATCGAGCGCCTGGCCCGCGGCGAGGTGCCCTTCCACGAACCCGGCCTGCCCGAGCTGCTGCGCACCCACGTCGCCTCCGGGCGGCTGCGCTTCACCACCGACGTCGCGGAGGCGGCCCGCTGGGCGGACGTCCACTTCATCGGCGTCGGCACCCCGCAGAAGGTGGGCGAGACCGCGGCGGACCTGAGCTATGTGGACGCCGCCGTCGCCTCCCTCGCCGCGGCGATCGACCGCGACGCGCTGATCGTCGGCAAGTCGACCGTGCCCGTGGGCACCGCGCGCCGCCTGGCCGAGCTCGTGCGCACCGTGCGCGCCGAGGCCGGACTGCCGGGCGAGGTCGAGCTCGCCTGGAACCCCGAGTTCCTCCGGGAGGGCTTCGCCGTGAGGGACACGCTCACCCCGGACCGCCTCGTCATCGGCACGCACGGGCCCCGCGCCGAGGGCATCCTGCGCCGCGTCTACGCGCGGCAGCTCGCGGCCGACACCCCGTGGATCAGCACGGACCTCGAGACGGCCGAGCTGGTGAAGGTGGCCGCCAACGCCTTCCTGGCCACGAAGATCTCGTTCATCAACGCGTTCTCGGAGATCACCGAGAACGTGGGCGGGGACATCGGCACCCTCGCGGACGCGATCGGCCACGACGCGCGGATCGGACGCCGGTTCCTCAACGCGGGCGTGGGCTTCGGGGGCGGCTGCCTGCCCAAGGACATCCGAGCGCTCCAGGCCCGCGTCTCCGAGCTGGGCCTGGACCGGACCATGCGGTTCCTGGCGGAGGTGGACGACATCAACCTGCGCCGCCGTGACCGCGTGGTGGACCTGGCGGTGCAGGTGCTCTCCGCGGCTCGCGACGGCCGCGTCCGCCGGGCCGACGCCTCCGGGACCGCCCCCACCCCCGCGAGCGTGCAGGTGCTCAACGGCACGCGGATCGCCGTGCTGGGCGTCACGTTCAAGCCGGACTCCGACGACGTCCGGGACTCCCCCGCCCTCGACGTCGCCAACCGTCTCTACACGGCCGGCGCCGACGTCCGGGTGTACGACCCCGAGGGCAACGCCAACGCGGCCGCCCGCTTCCCGCGGCTCGACTACGTGGACTCGCTCGAGGCGGCCGTGGACGGCGCCGAGCTGACCCTGCTGCTGACCGAGTGGCGCCAGTTCCGCGAGATGGATCCGGACGCCGTGGGCGCACGCGTGGCCTCCCGCCTGCTGATCGACGGGCGCAACGTCCTGGACGTCGCCGCGTGGCGCGAGCACGGGTGGGACGTCATCGGCCTCGGCCACCGCTTCGACCCGGAGCGACTCCTCCGCGCGGCCTGACCCGCCCGCGGACTCCGGCCTGGGCGCTCAGCCGGCGAACGGGTCCCAGCCGGACTCGGACAGGGGCCGGTGCCCGGCCGGCGGCCGGGCCCCGGCCGGCACGAGCCGGCCGATCCGCGTGAACCCCCGGGGCAGCTCGGTCTCGGGCCACGCCAGCCCCAGGAGGCCGTAGTCCTCGCCCCCGCCGGTCACGAGCGCCTCCGGACTGGTCCCGGCCAGGGCGGCCACGCGGCGCAGGGGTGCGGCGGCCTCCGCCAGCCAGGCCTCGTCCAGCCACGGTGCCGGCGCGGAGTCGGCCCCGCCGGTGGCGGCCGCCATGCGGTGCGCGTCCTTGCCCAGGCCGTCGGAGACGTCCATGAGGGTGAGCAGGCCGGCCGTCACCGCGGCGGGCCCGAGGGCCAGCGGCGGGCGGGGTCGCAGCTGGGCGCGGACGGCGCGGGCGAGCTCCCGCGGTGACGGCCGGTCGGCGGCGGGGAGGGCGTCCGCCCGTCGCTCCAGCTCCGCGCGGTCGGTGAGCAGCAGGGTGAGCCCGGCGGCGGCCCACCCCGGCCCCGGAGGCGCGGCGGCCCGGGGACCGTCCGGCACCGCCTGGGCATGGACGAGGTCGGCGCCCTCGGCGAGCACGCGGTCCCGGTCCGCCGCGGCCGGCGTGCGGCACAGCTCTCCGCCGGGGTGCGGGTCCCCGAGCACCGTCACCGCGGCGTGGACCCGTCCGCCGGTGCCCAGGTCGCCCCCGGCCACCCGGCAGTCCGGCGCGCCGAGGTGACGCACCGCGCCCACGATGCCCGCGGCGAACGACCGCACCCAGGCGACCGGCGTCGTCGGCGGCAGGGTGAGGGCGGTGACGAGCGCGGAGGCGGTCCCGCCCATCGCGTTGACGTCCGAGAGGTTCTGGGCGACGGCCTTCCAGCCGGCGTCGTGGCCGCGGGTGCGGGGGCCGGCGGGCCAGCGGTGCAGGAAGTCCGTGCCCTCCCCCATCGCGTCGGTGGAGATGAGCGTCCCGCCGCGGGGCGCGGGCACGAGGGCGGCGTCGTCGCCCGGGGCGACGGTGCCGGCGGGCCAGTGGCCGTCCCGGACGGCGGGAGCGAGCCCGGTCAGGACGACCTCCAGCAGCTCGGCCTCCGTGAGGTCGCCGACGGTCGCCCCCGCCGCGGCCGCGGGGTCGCGCACCGTCATCGGCGGCCCCGCCGGACCGGGACGCCGGAGGCCCGGGCGAGGGCGTCGCGGAAGGCGTGGAAGCGGTCCACCTCGGCGCGCACCGGGTCGACGACGAGCCGTCGGCCGACGTCGGTGGTCGCCTCCTCGAGGCGGCGGCGCGCGCGGCGTCCCCGCGCCGCGGCGGTCCACCGGGTCAGGGGGATCGCCAGCAGGGCCAGCAGCACGCCGAGCGCGAGGCCGCCGACGAGCAGCAGGGTCGGGAGGGGGAAGCCCTCGACCGTGGGCGCGGGTGGCAGGGGGAACTGCAGGTACCCGGCCAGGGCGAGGACGCCCAGCCAGCCGGCGCCGACGACGGCGGTGAGGAGGGCGAGCCACTGCAGCACGTCGAGCACGGGGTGCCACCAGCTGCCCCGACCTGCCCCGAGGTCGGTGGCGGCGATCGCCTGGTCCACGGCGCCGGGGAGCTCCTCGGCGTGCTCCCGGCCCGCGCGGCGGATGGCGGCGGCCCACGACTCGGAGGCTCCCGCGCCGGCCGCGGCGGCCAGCGTGCGGACCGCGCCGTCGACGACGGCCCGCTGGGTGCCCGAGCGCTCGGGCAGGGAGGTGCGGTGCAGCGCGGGGTCGCGGGCGACCTCGTCCCGGTCGCGGCGGGGGGCGGCGCTCTCGGGCATCAGGTGCAGGCGCCGCAGGGGGTCCGCGCGGAAGGAGTGCATCCAGCGCAGCACGGGCCAGCTGGTGCGCTTGGCCGAGCGCAGCCGGTACGAGCCCTCGACCGCCCGGACGACGGCCGGCACGCCGCCGGCCACGGCCAGCTCGCGCCCGAGCCGCTGCTCGTCCCCGGGCCCGACGCCGGCCGGCTCGCCCTCGCCCGAGGCGGCGGCGAGGTCCGCGGCACGGGCCGCGACGTCCGCGCCCAGGCGTTCGGCGGCCGCGCCGCGCTGGGCGACGATCGCCGCGACCTGCCGGCCGACCTCCTCGAGGCCCTCCCCCGTGCGCGCGGACACGGGCAGCACCCTGACATCGCCGAGGCCGTGCCCCGAGAGCATCCGGCGCAGCGAGGCCAGCACGACGTCCCGGTCACGCACCGAGAGCCGGTCCACCTGGTTGAGCAGCACGAGGGTCACGGCCGCGTGCGAGCCCATGGTCGCCAGGAACTCGCGGTGCAGCACAGCGTCCGCGTACTTCTCCGGGTCCACGACCCACACCAGCACGTCCACGTGGCCGGCCAGCCGGGAGGTGATCTCGCGGTTGCCCCGCTCGACCGAGTCGATGTCCGGCAGGTCCAGCAGGATCAGGCCGGTGGCGTCGGCGCCGTCACGGCGGCCGACGCCGAGGAAGCCGGGGCGGCCGTCGTCGAGCACGGGCGCCTCGTCCAGCAGGTGGCGGCGGCGCACGCCGAGCCAGTCGAGCAGGGCGGCCGCGCCGCCGCCCTCGCTGGTGCCGTCGCCGTGCTCCGCGTCCGGGTCCAGCCCCTGTCCCCGGCCCACGCCCCAGACCGCGGCGAGCGGCTCGGACGTGGTGGGCCGGGTGGCGGCCACGCGGGCCAGGTTGCGGCCGGTGAGCGCGTTGAACAGGGAGGACTTGCCGGAGCCCGTCGCCCCGAAGAACCCGACCACGGTGTGCTCCGCGGAGAGTGCCTGGCGCTCCCCGGCCGCGCGCACGACGGCGTCGGCCCCGGCCACGACGTCCTCGGGCAGGCGGCCCGCGGCCAGTTCGGCGGCCTCGCCGAGGGCGTCCAGGCGGGGGGCCAGGGCGGGGGTGTCGCGGCGGCTCATCGGGGCTCCTCCCCCGCCTCGGCGGCGGACGGGGCGTGCTCGGGCCCGGTCGGGCCGTCGACGCCGGCGGCCACCCCGCGGCGCAGCACCGGCTCGAGGGCGCGCAGCTCCTCGGTGGCCTGCGGCTCGCGTTCGAGGTGGAGCAGCGGCAGGAAGCGGTCCGCGAGCACGGTCTCGAGGAAGGCCCGCAGGCGGCGCTCGAGCAGCTCATCGGCCCGCCGGGCCATGCGGCGCACGGCGTCCTCGCCGAAGATCGACTCGAGCAGCTTCTGACCGACGACGGCGGCGCCGCCGGCGATGCCGACCTCGATGCCCGCGAGTCCGCCGGTGGAGGCGAACGAGATGATCATGAGGGCCACGGCCGCGCCGTTCACGCCGGTGGCCGCCAGGCGGGCGCGCGTGCGCTTGCCCGCGCCCTCCTCCTGGACCAGTGCCAAGACGTCCGACTGCCAGTCCCGCACGACGTCGGCCGCCCGCGCCGACGTGTCCGGCGCCAGGGCGCCCAGGTCGCGCCCGGCCACGAGGGCCCGGCCCGCCGGCTCGGACGCCCAACGCCGCTCGATCTGCTCGGCGGCCGCGGCAGCCGCCTCGACCATCACGGCGTGCAGGCCGGTCTCGAGCGCGGTCTCGACCTCTTCGGGCGGGGCCGGGCGCCCGCGCACGAGGGCGCCGAGGCGGTCCCGCAGCCGGCCGATCGTGGTCTCGACGCCGCGGAAGAACTCCCCCGTGCCGACGAAGTCCTGCCAGCGGGAGAGCACCTCGCCGCGCAGCAGCGTGCCGTCCGAGGTGGCCTCACGGACCCGGCCGACGGCCTGGTCCGTGGAGTCCCCCACGATCCGGGCGAGCAGGTCCGCGGCATGCCGCTGCTCCTCCTCGGCGCGGGCCAGGTCGGCGACGCGGGCGGCCAGCTGGCCCAGCACGCCGTCCACGGTCCGGCGGGCGACAGCGCCGCGCGCCTGGGCGTCGGCGGCGAGGGTCTCGAGCCAGGCGCGCAGGCCCGCGACGTGCTCCTGCGGGAGCAGACCGCGCTCGTCGAAGCGGGTCTCGGGGATCACGTGGATCCGGGCGTCGGCGAGGCCGCGCTCGGTGAGCATGCGCCGCAGGTCCGGGGTGATGTCCTCCGCCGCGCCCTCGGGCACGCGGCCGAGCACGACGGCCACGGTGATGTCGCGGGCGGCGGCCTCGTCCAGCAGCTGCCAGGGCACGGCGTCGGCGTAGCGGTGCGCCGTCGTCGTGAAGATCCACAGGTCGGCGGCTTCGAGGAGCTGCCGGGCCAGCGCGCGGTTCTGGTCCGCCACGGAGTCGATGTCCGGGGCGTCCACGAGGGCGATGCCTGACGGCAGTGCGGGCTCGGCCACGAGCGCGACCGTGTCCATCGCGGACTGGTCGGGTTCGACGGGGCCGGCGGCCGCGTCGCGGTGCACGCTGACGCGGGCGAGGTCGGGCAGCACCCGCGGGCCCGTGAACCAGTGGGCGTCGGCGGGGTTGTGCAGCAGCAGCGGCTGCCGCGTGGTGGGCCGCAGGGCGGAGGAGCGGGAGACCTCGTGGCCGACGAGCGCGTTCACCAGCGTAGACTTGCCCGCACCGGTGGAGCCGCCGACGACGGCCAGCAGCGGCGCGTCGAGCGAGTCGAGGCGGGGCAGCACGTAGTCGTCGATCTGGTGCAGGGTGCGCTCTCGCTCGGCGCGGTCCTGCCCTGCGGTGACGGTCTCGAAGGGCAGCTCGAGCGCGGCGAGGTGCTCGCGCACGCGGCGGACGGCCGTGTCGACGCCGAGGTCTGGGGCGTTCTGATCCGTGTGTGGCACGTGGGCCATCGTCTCACGGGCGCGCGCCGGCCGCCCATCCCGTTGGCCCGGCGGACGGAGACGACGGAAGCCCGGTCCGCAGGGACCGGGCTTCCTGTCACTCGGGTGACCCCAGCGGGATTTGAACCCGCGTTACCGCCGTGAGAGGGCGGCGTACTAGGCCGCTATACGATGGGGCCGAGCGCGCTGTCCGCGTGTGCGGAAGCGATGCCGTGGAGACCTTCTGCTGCGCCTGCGTCTCCTGTTCAGGCGACGGATGCGTTCATCCGCCCGTGCCGTTCCGGTCCGAGGACCGGGCGGCGACTGCGTGACCCCAGCGGGATTTGAACCCGCGTTACCGCCGTGAGAGGGCGGCGTACTAGGCCGCTATACGATGGGGCCGTGCGCCACGTCCGAGCGTCTCCGCCCGTGCGCGTTCACTGAGTCCGAAGACTCGCTGGGGTACCAGGACTCGAACCTAGAATGACGGTACCAGAAACCGTTGTGTTGCCAATTACACCATACCCCACTGTCGGTCAAGCATGCCTGACCGATGTGCATCATATTCATGAGCTCGGTGTTCCCGGATCTCTCCGGCAACGAGTAAGAACTCTACACCCTCCGGGCGACGTGTGCAAAATCGGCGGGTCAGGCCGCCAGCCAGGTCCGCAGCCCGCCGATCGCCCGCATCCGCCAGCATGCGTGCTCCTCGTCCCAGAGCGGCTCCTCCGCCCCGCCGAGGGCGGGGGCGTCGGGGCTCATCCACACCGGAACGAGCCCCGCCGACCGGGCCCCCTCGACGTCGTGACGCAGGCTGTCCCCCACCATGAGGGTGCGTCCCGGGTCCGTGCCCAGGCGGGAGCAGCCGGCCAGGAAGGGGGCCGGGTCCGGCTTCGGGGCCCCGGCCGTGTCCGAGCCGATCAGCACCTCGACCCACTCCAGACCGAGGGCGTCGGCCTTGCCGCGCTGGTAGGCCTCCACGTTGTTCGTGACGATCCCCACGCCACGGCCTGTTCCCCGCACCTCGGCGAGGACGTCGACGGTCGCGGGGAACAGCGCCCAGTGCCCGCGCACGACCTCTTCGTAGTCGGTGGTCCACAGGCCGTCGAGCGGGGTCGCCGCGTCCTCGGGCACGCCGAGCGCGCGCAGGGCGTCGGCCACGCGGGCCAGCCGCTGCTCCTCGAACGTCAGCTCCCCGGCCACGTAGCGCCCGTAGTGGCCGCCGGCGTCGGACGCGAAGGCGTCGGTGGCCTCAGCCAGCACCGCCGGGTCGACGTCGGCGGCCCCGGCCCACTGCCGGCGCACCGTCGCGTCGAACGCGGCGTGCTGGGCGGAGCGCAGATCCAGCAGCGTGTCGTCCAGGTCGAAGAGGACGGCGTCCCAGGCCGGCGGCGCGGGCGCGCCCGCGGACCCGCCGGCCGGCGTCGTGCTGGCGCCCCGGCTCATGCGTCGGTGGGCCGGTCCTGGTCCAGGCCCTGCTCCGCGGCGAAGCGGTCCAGGCGGGCGAGCGCGGAGTCGCGGCCCAGGATCTCGAGCGACTCGAAGAGCGGCGGGGACACCTTGCGGCCGGTCACCGCGACGCGCACGGGGCCGAACGCCTGGCGCGGCTTGAGGCCCAGGCCGTCGATGAGGGCGGCCCGCAGCGCCGCCTCGATCCGCTCGGTGGTGAACTCGTCTTCGGGCAGGGCGGCCAGCGCCTCCCGGGCCGCGGCGACGGCGGCCCCCAGGTCCGCCGGCATGCCCTTGAGGGCGCCCTCGGCCGTCCGGACGTCCCGGTCCGCCGTGAAGAGGAAGGCGAGCATCTCGACGGCCTCGCCGAGCAGCTGCACGCGCTCCTGCACGAGCGGGGCCGCGGCGGTGAGGATCTGCATCTCCCGCTCCGTCAGGTGCTCGCCCACGAGGCCGGCCGCGTGCAGGTAGGGCACGAGACGGTCGCGGAAGTCGGCCACGTCGAGCATGCGCACGTGCGTGCCGTTGATCGCGATCGCCTTCTTCTCGTCGAAGCGGGCGGGGTTGGCCAGCACCTTGTGCACGTCGAAGTGCTCCACGAACTGCTGCGGGGTGAAGATGTCCTCGTCCGCGGAGAGGGACCAGCCCAGCAGGCCGAGGTAGTTCAGCAGGCCCTCCGGGATGAAGCCGTTGTCCCGGTGCAGGAACAGGTTGGCCTGCGGATCGCGCTTGGACAGCTTCTTGTTGCCCTCGCCCATCACGTAGGGCAGGTGGCCGAACACCGGCATGTACCGGGCGACGCCGATCGCGTACAGGGCGCGGTAGAGCGCGATCTGGCGCGGAGTGGAGGAGAGCAGGTCCTCGCCGCGCAGCACGTGGGTGATGCCCATGAGCGCGTCGTCCACCGGGTTCACGAGGGTGTACAGCGGCGAGCCGTCCGCGCGCACCACCACGAAGTCCGGCACGGAGCCGGCCTTGAAGGTGATCTCCCCGCGCACCAGGTCGGTGAAGGTGATGTCCTCGTCCGGCATGCGCAGCCGCCAGACCGGCGCGCGGCCCTCGGCCTCGAAGGCGGCGATCTGCTCGTCCGTGAGGTCGCGGTCGTGGCCGTCGTAGCCGAGCTTGGGGTCGCGGCCGGCGGCCCGGTGACGGGCCTCGGTCTCCTCGGGGCTCGAGTAGGACGGGTAGATGTATCCGCCGGCCTTGAGCTTCTCGATCACGTCCGCGTAGATCTGCCCGCGCTGGGACTGACGGTACGGCTCGTGCGGGCCGCCGACCTCGACGCCCTCGTCCCAGTCGATCCCGAGCCAGCGCATCGCCTCGAGCAGCTGCTGGTAGGACTCCTCCGAGTCGCGCTTGGCATCCGTGTCCTCGATGCGGAACACGAGGGTGCCGCCGGTGTGCCGCGCCCAGCCCCAGTTGAACAGGACGGTGCGGATCAGCCCCACGTGGGGGGTGCCGGTGGGCGAGGGGGCGAAGCGCACGCGCACGGGGGTCTCGGCGTCCACCTGG
>NZ_JASDCZ010000041.1:0-17704 GCF_030407635.1 Micrococcus sp. APC 4021 | reverse complement strand
ATGGACGATGTGGTCCGCCCCTGCACGCCCGCCGACGAGACCTCGTGGCTGCGGTGCCGCGTGCTCACCTTCCTCCCGCGAACGGAGCCGCCGCGAGATCGTCGCAGCGCGGCGCCGACCCCTGCCCACACGGCCGTGCGCGTCACCCGCCACGTCCGCCCCCTGCGGACAGCCGCCTAACGCGTCCGCGCACCCCTCTACCCTGAGAGCATCGGGCCACCCGACCGCGGCGGCCCAGAGGAGACCATGACTGAGAAGAACCAGCACACCCCCGGCCCCCAGGGCGCCCACGGCTCCGAGGACGAGATCCAGGCCGTGATCGACCGCATCCTGGCCGCCGATGACGCTCGCCGCGCCTCCGGCCGCGAGGCGACCGGGCGCGGCTCCGCGGACAGTGTGGTCGCGGACCACGAGGACGCCCCCGACGCCGGCACCCCGGACCGCTCCGGCGCGCTCGCAGGCCGTGCACTCGCCCTGGACGAGGGCGAGGACGGGCACACGGACGCCGACGGCGACCAGGACGAGCTCGCCGCGCGCCACTCCCTCAAGCGCGTGCAGGGCCTGTCCACCGAGCTCGAGGACATGACCGAGGTCGAGTACCGCCAGCTGCGCCTGGAGCGCGTGGTGCTGGCGGGCGTCTGGACCGAGGGCTCCGCGGAGGATGCGGAGAACTCCCTGCGGGAGCTCGCCGCGCTCGCCGAGACCGCGGGCTCGGAGGTGCTCGACGGCGTCATCCAGCGCCGCGCCACCCCGGACCCGGCCACGTTCCTCGGCAAGGGCAAGGCGCAGGAGCTCGCCGAGATCGTGGCGCTCTCCGGTGCGGACACCGTGGTGGTGGACTCCGAGCTCGCCCCGTCTCAGCGTCGCGCGCTGGAGGACGTGGTGCGGGTGAAGGTGATCGACCGGACCGCGCTGATCCTGGACATCTTCGCCCAGCACGCGAGCTCGCGTGAGGGCCGCGCCCAGGTCGAGCTCGCGCAGCTCGAGTACCTGCTGCCGCGCCTGCGCGGCTGGGGCGAGTCCATGTCCCGGCAGGCCGGCGGCCGTGCCGCCGCCGGCGAGGGCATCGGCTCCCGTGGACCCGGTGAGACCAAGATCGAGCTGGACCGCCGCCGCATCCGCACCCGCATGGCGAAGCTGCGCCGGGACATCGCCGGGATGAAGCCGGCCCGGGAGGCCAAGCGTGCCAACCGTCGTCGCAACCGGGTGCCGTCCGTGGCGATCGCCGGGTACACCAACGCCGGGAAGTCGTCCCTGCTCAACCGCCTCACCCACGCCGGGGTGCTCGTGGAGAACGCCCTGTTCGCCACGCTGGACCCCACCGTGCGCAAGGCCATGACGCCGGACGGCATCGGTTACACCCTCTCGGACACGGTCGGCTTCGTGCGGAACCTGCCCACGCAGCTGGTCGAGGCGTTCCGCTCCACCCTCGAGGAGGTCGCGGACGCGGACGTCATCCTGCACGTCGTGGACGGCTCGCACCCGGATCCCGAGGGCCAGATCGCCGCGGTGCGCTCCGTGTTCGCGGAGGTGGACGCGCACCGGATCCCCGAGATCATCGTGCTGAACAAGGCGGACGCCGCGGACCCGGCCGTCATCGCCCGGATCCGGGCCAAGGAGCCCCACGCCGTGGTGGTCTCCGCGCGCACCGGCGAGGGCATCGACGAGCTCGAGCGCGCCATCGCGGCCACCATCCCGCGGCCTGACGTGCGGCTCGAACTGCTGATCCCGTTCACCCGGGGTGAGCTGGTCTCCCGCCTCCACTCGGCGGACGCGGAGATCCTGGCCGAGGGCTACGAGGAGGGCGGCACCCGCCTGTCCGTGCTGGTCCGTGAGGACATCGCGCCGGACTTCGCCGAGTTCGTCGTGGAGGCGGACGCGTCGTAAGCGACCGGGCGAAGGAAGCCGGGGCGGGCGGCGCGCAGCCACGCACGGAGCACGAGCGCGAGGCGCTGCGCCTCCTGGACGCCGCGGTGCAGGCCACCGGCGGCCAGCACCGCGCGGGTCAGCGGGAGATGGTGCTGCAGGTGGCGCGCGCCCTCGAGTCGCGCCGCCACCTGCTCGTGCAGGCCGGCACCGGCACCGGCAAGTCCCTGGCCTACCTGATCCCCGCGCTCCAGCACGCGATGACGCAGGAGGACCCCGTCGTCGTCGCCACGGCCACGCTCGCACTGCAGGCCCAGATCATGAAGCGGGACGCCCCTCGGCTGGTCGAGGCGCTCAAGGACGAGCTGCCTCGCGAGCCCGTCGTCGCCCTGGTCAAGGGCCGCTCCAACTACCTGTGCCGCCACAAAGTGGACGGCGGCTACCCCGGGGACGAGGGCGAGGAGGCCCTCTTCACGGTCGCCGACGACGGCGGGATGATCGGCTCCGCCACGGACGGCGCCGCCGGGCCCTCCTCCCTGTTGGGCAAGGAGGTCATGTACCTGCGGGCGTGGGCGGACCAGACCGAGACCGGGGACCGCGACGACCTCGAGGTCCCCGTCACCGACCGCGCGTGGCGGCAGGTCTCCGTCTCCGCGGTCGACTGCCTCGGCGCGTCCCGCTGCCCCCAGGCCGAGGAGTGCTTCTCCGAGCGGGCCCGCGCGGACGCGGCGGACGCGGACGTCGTGGTCACCAACCACGCGATGCTCGCCATCAGCGCCTTCGAGGGGCTCGCGGTGCTGCCGGCGTACTCGGCCGTCGTCGTGGACGAGGCCCACGAGCTGCAGGACCGGGTGACCGGTGCGGTCACCGGGCAGCTGTCCGGGTCGATCGTGCACGGCGCCGCCACCTCGCTGCGCCGTCACACCACCGTGGCCGTGGAGGACCTGATCGAAGCCGGGGCGGCCCTGGACCGCGCGTTCACGGACACCCCGTCCGGCCTGATCGCCGCCGGCCCGGACGAGGTGCAGGAGCAGGCCCTCACCGGCGTCCTCACGGCCGCGCGCCAGTGCCTGTCCGACCTCGGCCAGGACAAGGACAAGGAGGCCGATGCCGACGGCGGACGGCAGATGGCGCGCTCGCGGATCCTCGAGGTGCTCGAGGTGGTGGAGCGCATGCTCGCGGCCCGGCCCGAGGCCGACTTCCCCGAGGTGCTGTGGGCCACCCGTCCCGGCCACTTCGAGCCCGGCGTGGGCTGGCAGCCGGGGGACGAGACCGACCCGCCCCAGCTCTACGTGGCCCCGCTCTCGGTGGCCGGCAAGCTGCGGGAGGGCCTGTTCGGCAAGGCGACGACGGTGCTCACCTCCGCCACGCTCACCGTGGGCTCGGGGGAGCGCCGGTTCGACTCGGTGGCCGGCGACGTGGGCCTGGCCGGTCCGGACGCCCCGAAGTTCGAGGCCCTCGACGTCGGCAGCCCCTTCGACTACCCGCGTCAGGGGGTGCTCTACGTGGCCCGGCACCTGCCCCGGCCCGGCCGGACGGCCTCGCCGGAGTCCCTGGATGAGCTCGAGGCGCTCCTGAGGGCGTCGCGGGGTGGGGCCCTCGGCCTGTTCTCCTCGCGCCGGGCGGCCGAGGACGCCGCCGCCGAGATGCGCCGTCGGCTCGGGCCGAAGACCACGATCCTGTGCCAGGGGGACGCGACCCTCTCCGCCCTCGTGCGCCAGTTCGCCGAGGAGCCGGACACGTCCCTGTTCGGCACCATGAGCCTGTGGCAGGGCGTGGACGTGCCGGGGAACTCGCTGCGGCTCGTGGTGATCGACCGCATCCCGTTCCCGCGGCCGGACGACCCGCTCTCCCAGGCCCGGACCCGGGACGTCGCCCGGCACGGCGGCAACGGGTTCATGCGGATCTCCGCCACGCACGCGGCCGTGCGCATGGCCCAGGGCGCCGGGCGCCTCGTGCGCTCCGTGACGGACCGCGGCGTGGTGGCCGTGCTGGACCCCCGCCTGGCCACCGAGCGGTACGGCGGCTACATCACGAGCGCCCTGCCGGACTTCTGGCGCACCACGGACCGCGACGTCGTCCGCGGGGTGCTGGCACGGCTCGCCTCGGGCGATTGACCTCGCTCGGCCTCGGGCCGTCGGCCCGGCCGGAGGGAGCGGGTCAGAGCGAACGCAGGACCGTGACGACCCGCCCCATCACGGTGGCGTGATCGCCGAGGATGGGCTCGTAGGCCGTGTTCTGGGGGAGGAGCCAGGTGTGCCCGTCGCGGCGGCGGAAGGTCTTCACGGTGGCCTCGTCGTCGAGGAGGGCCGCGACGATGTCGCCATTCTCCGCCGTCTCCTGCCGACGCACCACCACCCAGTCGCCGTCGCAGATCGCGGCGTCCACCATCGAGTCGCCCGTGACGCGCAGCATGAACAGCTCGCCCTCGCCCGTAAGGCGTCGCGGGATCGCCATGACGTCCTCGACCTGCTGCTCAGCCAGGACCGGGCCGCCCGCCGCGATGCGGCCGACCCAGGGGACCGGCACGCTGTCCGCCTCGTCCGCACCGGTGTGCCATGCGGGGATCGCGGAGATCCGCGACGACGGCGCAGCGGCGGGGGAGGCGGCCTCACCCAGCGGGGTGCCGTCCACGTCGAGCAGCACCTCGAGGGCACGCGGGCGTCCGGGGTCGCGCCGGATGTAGCCGTGCCGCTCGAGACGGCCCAGCTGGTGCGTGACGGAGGAGAGCGAGGCCAGGCCCGCGGCATCGCCGATCTCGCGCATGGAGGGCGGGTAGCCGTGGTCGGCGATCGCGTCCCGGATGGTCTGCACGATCCGCCGCTGGCGGTCGGTGAGCGGCGCACGCGCCGCCGGCTGATCGTCGGTGGTGCTCATGGCTGCCGTCCGTTCTCCCGGGGGTGATGGTGGCCGGCCTCATGTTCCGGCGTCCGGCTGCCGTCCGGACGCTTACCGTGTCCGCCCCCGCTGGTTGCCTGTGTCCTGGCGATCCCCG
This sequence comes from Micrococcus sp. APC 4021, assembly GCF_030407635.1. Taxonomy (NCBI): domain Bacteria; kingdom Bacillati; phylum Actinomycetota; class Actinomycetes; order Micrococcales; family Micrococcaceae; genus Micrococcus; species Micrococcus sp. APC 4021. The sequence continues at coordinate 12,843 of NZ_JASDCZ010000041.1, read as the reverse complement.
GGGGCGTTCCGGGGCGTCCGTGCATGGCCTCGAGCCTAGAGGAGAGCCGCCTCTCCTTCAAAGATATGTTCGATCTGTTCGTGGCGTGTCTCGAACACCTGTGCTAGAAAGGCATTCGAACGGATTCGAACAGATGTTCGATCACCTGGAGGGCATCCGCCCCGGAGGAGGACACCATGACGCTCACCACCGCCCAGTTCGCCGGCTCGCCCGCGACGGCGCGGCCGCGTCCGGCCACCATCCGTCTGACCCGCCGCGGCCGCCTCGTCCTGCGGGGGATCCCCGTGATCGCCGCGGCCGTGGCCGCCACGCTGGCGGCCGCCTTCTTCCTGGGTGTGCTGCTGTCGCCCGCCGCGGTGTCCGCGGACACCGCGGGACCCGCCACCCAGTCCGTCACGGTCATGCCCGGGGACAGCCTGTGGACCATCGCCACCACGGTGGCGCCGGAGGCGGACGTCTACGAGGTGATCGCCACGATCGACGAGCTCAACGGGCTCGAGGGCCGGGCCCCCGCCCCGGGCGAGGAGCTGTTCGTCCCGGCCACGCGGTGACGCACGGCGGGCCTCGCCCTCCAGGGTTCCTAGACTGGCGGCCATGACCGACCTCAGCTCTCTGCCCCTGCGCGAGAACCTCCGCGGCCTGAGCCCCTACGGCGCCCCCCAGCTGGACGTGCCGTACATGCTCAACACCAACGAGAACACGCACCCGGTGCCGGAGGAGGTCGCCACCGCCATCGCCGAGCGGGTCGCGGCCGTCGCCGGGGGGCTGAACCGCTACCCGGACCGCGAGTTCACGGGCCTGCGACGCGCGCTCGCCGGCTACCTCGGCCACGGCCTCACGGCGGACCACGTGTGGGCCGGCAACGGCTCCAACGAGATCCTGCAGCAGATCCTCCAGGCCTTCGGCGGCCCCGGGCGGACACTGCTGAGCTTCCTGCCCTCGTACTCCATGTACCCGCTGCTGGCCGGCGGCACGGACACCGTGTTCGTGGACGGCGGCCGCGCCGCGGACCACACCCTCAGCGCCGAGCACGCGGCGGCCATGGTGCGGGAGCACCGTCCGCACGTCGTCTTCCTGGCCTCCCCCAACAACCCGACGGGCACGGCCCTGGACCTGGCGACCATCGAGGCCGTGTACGCCGCGCAGGCGCAGAACGAGGCCGCCGGCGGGCCCGGCGCGATGGTCGTCGTGGACGAGGCCTACGCGGAGTTCGCCCTCGCCGGCACCCGCTCCGCCCTCACGCTCCTGCCCGGCCGCGAGCGGCTGATCGTCACGCGCACCATGTCCAAGGCGTTCGCCCTGGCCGGCGCGCGCCTGGGCTACCTGGCCGCGGACCCCGCCGTCACCGACGCCCTGCGCCTGGTGCGCCTGCCGTACCACCTCTCCGCGGTCACGCAGGCCACGGCGGAGGCCGCCCTCGACCACGTGGACGCGCTGCTGCGCACCGTGGAGGACATCAAGGCCCAGCGCGACCGCATCGTCTCCACCCTGCGCGGCCTGGGACTGAGGCCCTCGGTGTCCGACTCGAACTTCGTCTTCTTCGGTCACCTCGAGGACGCGTCCGACGTGTGGGGCCGACTGCTCGACCGCGGCGTGCTCGTGCGGGACGTCGGCATCCCGCACCACCTGCGCGTCACCGCCGGCACCGAGCCGGAGACGACGGCGTTCCTCACCGCTCTCGAGGAGGTCCTCGGCGAGACCGGGCACCGGTCCTGAGGCGTCACCGGAGTCGCGGTGTCCGCCCGGCTCCCTAGGATGGGGACAGCGCGCGCGGCGCCCCGGCCCGCCGGCACCGGCCGCGCGCACCCGCATCCCCCGCACCCGTCCCGGACCGGTGCGGCCCCAGCCCGAGGAGGACCCGTGGCAGCCGAGCTGATCTCCGGACGCCGTGCGCGCATGACGCGCACCACGAGCGAGTCGGACGTGTACGTCGAGATGGATCTGGACGGCACCGGCCGTGCTGAGATCTCCACCACCGTGCCGTTCTACGACCACATGCTCACCGCGCTGTCCCGGCACTCCCAGATCGACCTGACGGTCCGTGCCACCGGGGACACGCACATCGACGTGCACCACACGGTCGAGGACGTCGCCATCACCCTGGGCGAGGTGCTCAAGACCGCGCTCGGGGACAAGTCCGGCATCCGCCGCTTCGGCGAGGCGTCCGTGCCGCTGGACGAGGCGCTGGCGCGCGCCGTCGTCGACGTCTCCGGCCGGCCGTACCTCGTGCACGAGGGCGAGCCCGAGGGGCAGCAGTACCACCTCATCGGCGGGCACTTCACCGGTTCCATGACCCGCCATGTGTTCGAGTCGATCACGTACCACGCGGCGATCTGCCTCCACATGGACGTCGTGCGGGGCCGGGATCCTCACCACATCGTCGAGGCGCAGTTCAAGGCCTTCGCCCGCGCCCTGCGCGCCGCCGTCGAGGACGACCCCCGCATGACCGGCGTGCCCTCCACCAAGGGCGCCCTCTGATGGCCCGCCCCACCACCGTCCCCGGTGTGCGGCCGCGCGTCGCCGTCCTGGACTACGGCTCGGGCAACGTGCACTCGGCGCTGCGTGCCGTGGAGCGGGCCGGCGCGGAGGTCGAGCTCACGCGCGATCCGCAGGCCGTGCAGGAGGCCGACGGGCTGCTCGTGCCCGGTGTCGGGGCGTACGCGTCCGTGATGCGGGCACTGACCGAGGTCGGCGGCACCCGCTGGATCGGCCGCCGCGTGGCCGGGGGCCGACCCGTCCTCGGCATCTGCGTGGGCCACCAGATCCTCTTCGACGCCGGCGTCGAGCACGGCGAGCGCACCGCGGGCATGGGGGAGTGGCCGGGTGTCGTCGCCGAGCTGCCCGCCGAGGTCCTGCCGCACATGGGCTGGAACACCGTCCGGCCGCCCGAGGGCAGCGCCCTCTTCGCGGGCATCGAGGACGAGCGGTTCTACTTCGTCCACTCCTACGGCGTGCTCGAATGGGAGTTCGACCAGACGATCTCCGCCATGCGTCCGCCCCAGGTCACCTGGGCGCACCACGGCGCGGACTTCATCGCCGCCGTGGAGAACGGCCCCCTGTCCGCCACGCAGTTCCACCCCGAGAAGTCCGGGGATGCCGGTCTGCAGCTGCTGCGCAACTGGCTGGAGACCCTCTGATGCCCTACTGGTCCGTCCTGTACCTCGCCCTCGGCGGGCTGCTGCTCGGCGCCGCCTGGTCCATGCGCACGCAGAAGGCGCCGCTGTGGGCCATCGTGATCGTCCTCGTGCTGGCCGGCATGGCCATCGCCGCCTCCTTCCTGACCGTCGGCGCCTGATCGCGCCGGCCGCCCACCCGAGAGGAACCCCATGACCCCGAACGCCCCCGCACTCGAGCTGCTGCCCGCCGTCGACGTCCAGGACGGCCAGGCCGTCCGCCTCGTCCAGGGCGAGGCCGGCAGCGCCACCTCGTACGGCGACCCGGTGACCGCCGCCCTGGACTGGCAGCGCGCCGGCGCGGAGTGGATCCACCTCGTGGACCTGGACGCCGCCTTCGGCCGCGGTGACAACCGCGAGGTCATGCGCCGTGTGGTGGAGGAGATCGGCGTGAAGATCGAGCTGTCCGGCGGCATCCGCGACGACGCCTCGCTCGAGAACGCCCTCGAGATGGGTGCGGCGCGCGTGAACCTGGGCACCGCCGCCCTCGAGGACCCGGACTGGACCGCGCGCGTCATCGAGCGCTTCGCCGACCGGGTGGCCGTGGGCCTCGACGTGCGCGGCACCACGCTCGCCGCCCGCGGCTGGACCAAGGAGGGCGGCGACCTCTGGGAGGTGCTCGCCCGCCTCGAGGATGCCGGCTGCGCCCGCTACGTGGTCACCGACGTCACGAAGGACGGCACGCTCAAGGGGCCGAACACGGAGCTGCTCGCCCAGGTCTGCGCGAAGACCGCGAAGCCGGTCGTCGCCTCGGGCGGCATCTCCTCCCTCGAGGACGTTGCCGCGCTCGCGGCCATGACCGGCCAGGGCGTCGAGGGCGCGATCATGGGCAAGGCGCTGTACGCCGGCCGCTTCAGCCTGGAGCAGGCGCTGGCCGTTGCCGGCGGCGCCACGGTGGAGCAGGCGCGCTCCGAGCAGCCCGGCCCGGTCGCCCCGTGACGGGCTCGCACGACGACGGCGGCCTGGCCCGCGACGAGGGGCTCGGTCCGATCGACGAGACGGTCGCGGTGCCGCACCCGGCGGCCCGGGAGCTGCCGGGGCACATCCGAGCCGCACTCGACCGCATGCGGGAGAAGACCGCGGGCGAGAACACCGCGGACACCGCGGGCGTCCCGTGGCAGGGCCGTGACCTCTCCGGCCCCGGCGTGGACGGCTCCGCGAACCCGTTGCACGTGTTCGACGAGGACGACGGCACCAGCCCGGCCGAGTGGACCGCCGTCATGGCGGCCCTGACGGACGGCTCCGCCGGTGAGCGGGAGGTGACGGAGGTGCTCGCGCGCATCCGCGTGTTCGCCGCCGTCGTGCCCACCCTTGCCGTGGACGAGGACGACGTCCACGACCACACCGGTCACGAGCACGACGTCGCGGCGCACGGGGACAAGGCCGCGGACGTGGCCCTCGTGACCATGCGCGCGCCGGACGGCCGGCAGGCGCTGCCGGTGTTCACGAACGTGCCCGCGCTGACGGCATGGAACCCGGTCGCCCGACCCGTGGCCGTGTGGCTGCCGCGTGCCTGCCTGTCCGCCGTGGACGAGGGCTGTGAGCTCGTCGTCATCGACGCCGGCGCCGAGCACACGTACGTGGTGCGACGCCCGGCCGTGTGGTCGCTCGCCCAGCAGAAGGAGTGGACCCCCGCCTATCGGGACCAGGAGATCGCGGACGAGATCGCCCAGGTCGCCGACCTGGTCCCGAACCTGCTCAACCTGGGCCTCGCCCCCGGGTCGGGGGTGGCCACGCACACGGGCTCCGGCGCGGTGATGAACGGAGGCGGGGCCGGGCCCGAGCTGCAGATCGTCGCGATGCCCACCCGGGACGCCGACGCGACCGGGGTGCGCCTGATGACGGCCACGCTCAAGACCCTCCTGGCGGACCTGCCGGTGCTGGCCGAGCGGGCCGACTCGGTGGAGATCACGGTCCGCCGACCCTGATCGGTCGCCCGGCCTGTCCGGTACCGTTGAGGGGGAGGGGAGGGCCCGTGGTGGCCCCACCCCATCCTGGAGGCCGTGCGCCGCGCGCCGGCCCCATGCCTCCCATCCTCCGAGGAGTACCCATGAGAACCAGAACCTTGACCGGCGTCGCCACCGCGGCGCTGGGCGCGGTGGTGGTGGCCGGTGCCGGCCCCGCCCTCGCGCAGACCACGCTCACCCAGGGCTCGGCGATCACCGCGCCGGCCGGGGCGTGCAGTCTGACCATCGTCGACGACGCCACCGCCTACACCGCGGCCCACTGTGGTGCGGGCCAATGGCAGATCGGCTCGACCGTCCGCGACGTCGACGGCACCGCGATCGGCACCGTCTCGGCACTGCCCGGCGATTCGGGCGTGGACGCGGTCCGCGTGGCCCTGGCCGACGACGTCGACGTCGTGGGCGACTGGTCCACGCGGCCGGCCTCGTCCATCGGTGTGGGCGAGACCGTCTACACCCACGGCTCGTCCGTGCCGCTGGGCGCGCCGAACACCGTGTCCCACACGCAGACCTTCGAGGCCGCCACGGTCTGCGACGACGCGTACGCGGATCAGGTTGCCCTCGACACCGCCTCGACCTACGCCGGCGACTCGGGCGGGGCCGTCTATGACGCCCAGCAGCGGGTGGTCGGGGTCATCTCGGGCATCGCCCCGGTGACCTTCGACGCCGAGGGCAACGTGGTGGGCTGCGACGCCCAGGCGATGTCCTCGATCATGGTCCCGGTCGAGTCCCTCGACGCGCTGGACGCCTCCGCGGCGCCCGCCGCCGAGACCGCCGCGGCCGCGGAGACCGCTCCGGCCGCCGAGACCGCCCCGGCGATCGCCGACGTCGCGGGCCCCGTGGCCGACGAGGACCTGCCCACCGGCGGCGAGCCCGCCGTGGACGAGTCCGAGCTGACCGAGTTCACGCCGGCTGAGGAGGAGGCCATCGCGGCCGAGCTCAAGGCCCGCGCCGAGGCCGCCGCGGAGGAGGAGGCCGCCGAGGCGGCCCCCGCTGCTGAGGCCCCGGTCGCCGAGGCCGCTGCGCCGGGCGTGACCGACGTCGTGGCCGCGCCCGCCGAGGGTGTCGCCTACGGCACCCAGGTGGTCGCGCAGACGGATCAGGGCGGCTTCGCCTCCGTCACCGTCACGGCCTACGACGCCGACGGCACGGTCCTCGGCCAGGACGGCCTGGACCTCACCGGCGAGTACCGCGCCTGGCTGCCCGTGCCGGCCGAGGTGCCCGCGGGCGGCTCCGTGGTGGTCACCGTGGTCGACGCCGCCGGCGCCGCCACGGACGCCACCGTGACCCTGGGCGGTCAGCTGGTCGGCTGATCGATTCCGCCCCGAACGACACGACGAGGCCCGGTGATCCCGCACGGATCACCGGGCCTCGTCACGTCCCGGGGCGGCCCCGGCCAGGTGGGGACGCGGTCAGCACAGCCCCTCGAGCCGCCGCCCCAGGCGGGAGAAGATCCGGGTGAGGGACTCCGCCTCGCCCGGCGCCAGGTCGCCGAGGAAGAGCTCGTCCACCTGCCGGGCGTGCTCGATCGCGGCGCGCCGGAAGGCGGACCGGCCCTCGTCGGTGAGGACGGCCTCGAAGCCCCGCCGGTCACAGGCCACCGGGCGGCGGTCGATCAGGCCGCGGGCCACGAGCGTCTTCACCTGGTAGGTGATGCGCGACGGGGAGAAGACCATCCGGGACGCCAGCTCTCCCAGCCGGAGCCGGCCCTCGGGGGACTCGTAGAGGAGCAGCAGCAGGTTGTAGTCGGCCAGCGACATGCCGCAGTCCTGCTTCAGGCGGCGCTCCACCACCTCCGTGAGCATCTGGGTGGCCTCGAAGTAGGCGCGCCAGGCGCGCTTGGGCGGGTCCACCGGGCGGTGCGCCTCCGATGCGGAGCCGAACCAGCCGCCGTCGGGCTCCGCCGGCGCCGCGTCCTGCGCGGCGGGCTCAGGGGCCGGGGTTGAGGAGCTGCTCAAAGGGGGTCACCTCCAGGTCGATGTCCGCGGGCGCGGCGGCGCGTGCCCGCGGGGGGCGGCTCAGGGTGATCTCGGCCAGGTCGCGTCCGGCGGCCCGGATGCGGGACTGCAGCGGGTCGGTCCGCATCGAGGCCTGCACGCCGGCCGCCTCGCCCCAGTCGTCCGAGGCCGCGAAGACCGCGGTCGGCACGATGCGGGCCTTGAGGTAGGCGAACAGCGGCCGCATGGCGGTGTCGATCATGAGCGAGTGGCGGGCGGTGCCGCCGGTGGCGCCGAGGAGCACGGGCACCCCGACGACGGACGTGGGCTCCGCGAGGTCCCAGAAGGACTTGAACAGGCCCGAGTAGGAGGCCTTGTACGTGGGCGAGACCGCGATGACGGCGTCGGCCTGGGCGACCTCGTCCAGGGCGGCGCGCAGGGCCGGGGAGATGGCGAAGGTCACCAGGGCCTGCGCGATGTCCACGGCGAGCTCCCGCAGCGTGATCAGGTGGATCTGCGGGACCACGCCGTGCTCGGAGAGCGCCGCCGAGGCGGACTCCGCCATGCGTTCGGCGAGCATGCGGGTCTGGGACGGGTCCCCGGACCCGCCGGAGACCACGGCGAGGTGCCGGGCCTGCGGCGTGAACGGGGCGGAGGCATCGGGGGCGCCGGGGGTGGTCACTGCGCGGCACCGCCCTTCGCGGCATCGGCGGTGGCGCGCTGCTCGGCGGCCGCCGCGCGGTCGAGCTGGGCCTGCGATCCCTCCTTGCCGCCGGGCACGGGAGCCTCGCCGCGGCGGGCGCGTGCCACGAGGAACTCGTGGGTCGGGGCCGCCGGGACGTCGTCCGGCTTCAGAGCGTCGAACTCCTTGCGCAGCACGGGCAGGACCTCCTCGCCGAAGAGGTCGATCTGCCGCAGGACGGTGTCCGTGGGCAGGCCGGCGTGGTCGATGAGGAACATCTGACGCTGGTAGTCGCCCACCCAGTCGCGGAACGTGAGCGTGCGCTCGATGACCTGCTGCGGCGAGCCGACCGTCAGGGGCGTCATCCTCGAGAAGTCCTCGAGGGACGGGCCGTGGCCGTAGACCGGCGCGTTGTCGAAGTAGGGGCGGAACTCCGCCACGGCGTCCTGCGAGTTCTTCGCCATGTAGGCCTGGCCGCCCAGGGCCACGTACGCCTGATGGGCCTTGCCGTGGCCGTAGTACTCGTAGCGCTGGCGGTACAGGCGCACCATCTGGATGACGTGCTCCTTGTTCCAGAAGATGTTGTTGTGGAAGTAGCCGTCGCCGTAGTAGGCGGCCTGCTCGGCGATCTCGGGGGAGCGGATGGAGCCGTGCCACACGAAGGGGGCGACGCCGTCCAGGGGCTGCGGGGTGAGGGTGAAGTCCTGCAGCGGGGTGCGGTGGTTGCCGCTCCAGTCCACGGTCTCCTCATGCCACAGGCGGTAGAGGAGGTTGTAGTTCTCCACGGCGAGTTGGATGCCCTGGCGGATGTCCTTGCCGAACCACGGGTACACGGGGCCGGTGTTGCCGCGGCCCATCGTCAGGTCCACGCGACCGTCGGCGAGGTGCTGCAGGTACGCGTAGTCCTCGGCCAGACGCACCGGGTCCATGGTGGTGATCAGGGTCGTCGCCGTGGAGAGCTGGAGGGTCTCGGTCTGCGCGGCCAGGTAGGCCAGCAGCGTGGGCGGGTTGCCCGGGGCCACGAAGGGCGGGTTGTGGTGCTGGCCGGTCGCGAACACCTCGAAGCCCGCCTGCTCGGCGTGGCGGGCGATCTTGACGGTGTCCTTGATCCGCTGATGCTCGGTGGGGGCGGTCCCGTTCGTCGGATCGGCGGTGATGTCGCCGATCGTGAAGACGCCGAACTGCATGGTGTGCTCCTCAGTGTGCCCGGGGGCGGGTCTCACGGTGCCGGCCGCGCCGTCGCCGTGTTCTTCAAAAATGAACTATAGCGCACAACGAACCGTCCGGTACTGGATATTCCGCAGGGCCCGACACGGCAGACTGGTCCCATGAGCCCCGCCTTCGACGCCGGTCGCCTCGCCCACACGGACGTCCTCATCCTGCAGCAGGTGACGAGCTTCCTGTCCAACGACATCCAGGTGACGGACCCGGACGGGCGCACCGTCGTCTCGGTGGTCACTACGGGCGGGGGCCTGGGCCGAATGCTGATGGGGAACCGCAGCTTCGACGTGGTCGACGGTGACGACGGCCGCGTGCTCTTCCGCCTCGCCGACCCGGCCACGTTCGGCCGCGACCGCTTCGCGATCCTGGACGCCGACGGGCTGCCCCTGGCCCACCTCGTCCGCCAGTTCGCGTTCCTGCGGACGTCCGTGAACGTCGAGGTCGTGGACGGCACGTGCTTCGCGGTGACCGGCGACCTGTGGGACCACGACTACGCCATGACCGTGGGCCAGCAGCCGATCGCCCGCGTGACCGCGCGGTTCGGAGGCGTCATGAACGCCCTGGCCGGGCGCTCGCGGTACGAGATGCGCCTGGACCCCGGCATGCCGCCCGTGGTGCGCTGCGCCGTGCTCGGCACGGCCATCGCCCTCGACCTGATCCGGGCCAAGGACCGGCGCAGCAACGGCTGAGTCCGCCGAGCGCGCGGCCGTCTCGACGGCGCCTCCGGGGCGTGCCTTGACCCCTCCCGTAGGATTCGACGGTGGACTTCGGAGCGTACGGACGGCTGTTGCAGGACCCTCGGATCCGCCATCTGCTGGCGGTGGGGTTCATCGCCCGCTTCCCGCACACCGCGGCCGGGGTGATCCTCACCCTCCACGTGGCTCTCACGCTGGGCCTGGGCTACGGCCAGGCCGGCCTGGCCGGGGCGGCGATGACGCTGGGCATCGCGGTGGGCTCGCCGTGGCGGGGCCGCGTGGTGGACGCGAAGGGGCTGCGCCGTGCACTGTTGCCTTCCGTGATCGCGGAGGCGGTGATCTGGCCGATCGTCCCGTGGCTGCCGTTCTGGCCGATGCTCCTGGCCGTGTTCCTGGGCGGCGTGTTCTCACTGCCGATCTTCTCCGTCGTCCGGCAGGGACTCGGCGTGCTCACCCACGGCAAGGACCGGCAGACGGCGTTTGCCCTGGACTCCATCGTCACGGAGACGATCTTCATGATGGGCCCGGCGCTGGGCGCCGTCGTCGCGGCCACGTGGTCGAGTGCCCTCGGCCTGACCATCGTCGGCCTCTCCAGCGCGCTGGGCGGCATCCTGCTGATGTGGTTCAACCCGCCGACACGGTCGAGTCAGCTGGCCGTCGTCGGACCGGCGACCGAGGATCCCTACACCGAGGAGCAGGACCGTCAGGAGGCGATCGCCCAGGCGGTGACCGCCGCGCCCATGCACGTGGAGATGGCCGCCCCCAGCCTGGCCACCGGCGCGCTGCCGGCCATTACGGAGGCCATCCCCCTCGTCACCGGGTCGCTGCCCGTCATCGCCGCGGACGGCTCCGGGCCGACGACGGCGCCGCGCCGGGCCCGGGCCGAGCGGCTGCGGCAGTGGCGGCGGAGCCACTTCTCCTGGGTTGGGTCGGAGGTGCTCGGCGTGCTCGTGGTGTCGATGGCGGCCGGGATCGTCATGGTCGGCACCGAGGTCTCGATGGTGGCCGAGCTGGAGTCGCAGGGCGCCGCGGCGTCGGTGGGTCTGGTGTACGCGTTCTGGTGCGGTGCCTCCGCCGTGGGCGGGCTCTTCTATGGGGCCTGGGGCCGCCAGGTGCACCCGTACCTGCTGATGGCGCTGTTCGCCGTGGCGACGGTGCCGCTCGCGCTCGTGGACGGGGTGTGGGCGCTCGCGCTGGCCTCGATCCCCTCCGGCCTGCTGACGGCGCCGACCCTGGCCTCGGCCTCGTCCCGGCTCTCGCACCTCGTGGAGGAGGAGCGGCGTGGCGAGGCGATGGGCTTCTACGGCTCGGCCATGACCGCGGGCGCCGCGATGGGCGCCCCGCTGGCCGGCGTGTTCATCGACGGCGTCGCCCCGTCCGCGGGCTACGTGTTCGCGGCGGCCGCGGGCTTCGTGCTCGTGCTGCTGGCCGCCCTGGCGACGGTGGCGCGCGGACGGCGCTCCGCCTGAGCCGGGCCTGCTCCGCGGGTCAGGCCAGGAGCTCGTGGATGCGGCGGACCAGCACGGCGGTGAGGTCCGCGTCGAAGTCCGCGGTGGAGGAGTCCATGAACAGGTGCCGGTCCGTGTCGTACTCGAAGAGGTCGGCGGGGCGGTCCGGGTGCTCGGCGGTGGCCGCGTAGGAGCGGGCGGTCTCGAGGTCGCCCTCGAGGGCCCAGGGGTCGCGGGTGCCGAGGTGGATCTGCAGGGCGGTGTGGGGCTGCCAGAGCGGGGCGTAGGCGTCGAGGGCCAGGGCGCCGGCCATGGCGATGCACGCGCGGAAGCCGGGGACCACCTGGGCGGCACGCCAGGCGGGCATCACGCCCATGCTGATGCCGGCGACGACGGAGGCCTCCTGGTGCTCGGCACACGCCCGCATGCCGCGCCGGCCGATCTCCTCGAAGCCGATGTGCTGGGCGTGGGCGACGCCCTCGTCCACGGTGGCGAAGGTGCGGCCGTCGTAGAGGTCAGGGGTGTGGACGGTGTGACCGCCGCCGGCGATCTGTTCGGCGAGCGCGCGCACGCCGTCTGTGAGACCGAGGGCGTGGTGGAAGAGGACGATCTGCGCCATGGGTTAGAGCGTAGACCGCGGTGAGCGGCTGCCCCAGAGTGCGGGTGGGTGATCGGGGGCGAAGAAGTGAGGTGGCTCCGTCTTCAGCCGCGGGCGAGTTGGCGCTCATTGCGTGGAGGGCAAGCGCAGTGCTTCCCTGACCGGTGCCCTGGGTTCTCGTCGCTGTGACCCCAGGACAGCACCGTCTCAGTCTTCACGTCGCGCGGGCGGAGACTGCGCGGGCGAGCGGCGAGGAATCTTCTGCATGAGTGCCGAGCCACTCGTGCGATCGGTCACGGGGCCGCTCGAGGTACGAGCGGGCAGCGGCCTCCTCGCCCCATCCGTCCTGCGACCTCCAGGACGTCATCGCCGGACGATGCCGCGGCCGCTTCGGACGTACGGCGACGAAGGGGCGCCATGTCTGGCTGCTCCCGGTGCGCTCGCCCGTGACGTCCACGCGGCATCGCCGTCAGTGCGGTCACGCCGGGGCGGGAGACGCGAGCTGGCAGGGCATGCCGGGTTCGGGGACGGCGGGACTGATGTGCACGGCCCGCCCCGGCAGGGGCTCGACCTCGGTCAGCCGGGGCCAGACGAGCCGGTGCTCGGCGTTCGTCCCGGCCGGCACGAAGAATCGATGGGGCAGGTGCAGCAGCAGCCGGCCCGTCGCCAGCTCGCGGCCGCCGAACACCGCCAACCGCAGCCCGGCGGCCGCCGGACGGCCGAGCCAGTCGTGCACGTCCTCCTCGACCGTGCGGTAGGTGTCCCCGACGCGCAGGCCGGACCACGCGTTCCAGCCCGTGATCACTGCCGTGCCGCCGGCGGCCGCGAGCTCGCGCAGGCGGGCCAGGACGGCCTCCCCGGCACCCTCGGAGTCCGGGGTCAGCACCGGCGTCCCGGACCGCGCGGCCGTCGCGGCCTCCCCGGTGCCGTCCAGCACGGCCACCGGCCGGCCGCTGCGCATCGCCACCTCGACGACGGCGGCCAGCGTCTCCGCGCGACCGCCCGCGGCCTCGACGATCCATGCCGTGCGTCCCTCCGCGCCGGTCGGCCACCGCCAGGGACGGTGCCGGCCGTGGGCCGCGTCGTCGAGCAGGGCCAGGGCCGTGGCCTCGGCCCGGCGAGCGC